>JALYPE010000510.1 GCA_030856525.1 Pseudomonadota bacterium
CCCCGCTTCCGGCCACCCCCCACCAAGCCTTATAGTGGCCTCATCAACGCTCCCAAGAGATCCCCCATGAGTCAGGAAACGCCGTACATCTTCGACGCCACGACTGCCGATTTCGACCAGTCGGTGATCGAGAACTCATTTCACAAACCGGTGCTGGTGGATTTCTGGGCCGAATGGTGTGCGCCGTGCAAGGTGCTGATGCCGATGCTGCAAACCATCGCCGAGAGCTATCAGGGCGAGTTGCTGCTGGCCAAGGTCAATTGCGATCTGGAACCCGACATCGTCGCCCGTTTCGGCATTCGCAGCTTGCCGACCGTGGTCCTGTTCAAGGACGGCCAGCCGGTGGACGGTTTTGCCGGGGCGCAACCGGAATCCGCCGTTCGCACGATGCTCGAACCGCATGTGCAGATGCCACCACCGGCGGCGGCTGATCCATTCGAACAGGCCCAGGCGCTGTTCGACGACAGCCGTTTCGCCGATGCTGAAGCCGTACTTACGGTGCTGCTCGGCGAGGACAATACCAACGCCAAGGCGCTGATCCTGTATGCCCGCTGCCTGACCGAACGCGGCGAATTGAGCGAAGCGCAAACCGTGCTCGACGCGGTCAAGAGCGACGAGCACAAGGCTGCACTGGCCGGTGCCAAGGCGCAGATCCAGTTTCTCGGTCAGGCCAAGGATTTGCCCGATGCGGCGGACCTGAAGGCGCGGTTGGCGAAAAATCCGCAGGACGATGAAGCGGTGTATCAGTTGGCAATTCAGCAATTGGCGCGTCAGCAATACGAAGCTGCTCTGGATGCACTGCTCAAGCTGTTCGTGCGTAATCGCAGCTACAACGAAGGCCTGCCGCACAAGACGTTGCTGCAGGTATTCGAGCTGCTGGGCAGTGACCACCCGCTGGTGACCATGTACCGCCGCAAGCTGTTTGCTGCGTTGTATTGAAGGATCAAAAGATCGCAGCCTCGTTGCACTCGACAGCTCCTACAGGGGATGTTGTTTTCCTGTAGGAGCTGTCGAGCGAAGTGAGGCTGCGATCTTTGCCGCTTCACTCGATCCAGCTGTACAGCGGCGTATCGCCGCCGCTCGTCACCTTCACATCGGCACTATGGCGCAGGCGCACCAGCAGGCGTTTTCCCGAGGCCGGACTGCCGGTCAATCCTTCCAGTTGCTCGAGCAGGTCCGGGCCGCTCAATTGCCCGGCCTTGCGCAGCAGGTCCTTGGCGATCTGCCACAACGCGTCATCCTGATTCGGCGACTTGGCCACCGGGGCGCTGACTTCTTCGATTTTGCTGACCTGCAACTGCGCGCCGAGCCTTGCCCAGTCGTCATCGTCCATCTCCAGGGTCAAATCCACCGGCCACTCGCCGACGCTTCCGCGTATCCGCAACATGAGTCTGCTCCCGCACATTTCTGACCTGCATGCTCCCACGGGACTTGTGCAACGCCAAGTAGACGGTCAAACTCTCCGCACTTTCGTTATAAGATTACATAACAATCTTTTCACCTGACTTTCCGGAGACTCGCCATGCGCCGTCTGTTGCTCGCTTTGCCATTCGCCCTGTTGCCGCTGGCCGTTGCTCATGCCGCTGAAGAGCATGACCACGATCATGACCACGGCAGCCTCGCCGCCCACGAACACGGTGTCGGGCGCTTGAATGCGGCGCTGGATGGCCAGACCCTGGAACTGGAGCTGGAAAGCCCGGCGATGAACCTGGTGGGCTTCGAACACGCCGCGACCACCGAAGCCGACAAGGCAAAGGTGGCGGCCGTTCGGGCGCAGCTGGAGAAGCCACTGAACCTGTTCAACTTGCCAAAAGCCGCCGGTTGCGTGGTGGCGACCCAGGAACTGGAGAGTCCATTGTTCGGTGATAAAGCCGATGCAGATGATGATCACGACGAAGACGCCAAGGACGAGCATCACCACGAACACAGTGAAATTCATGCGCACTACCAGTTCAAATGTGCAGCACCCGGCGCGCTGAAGACCCTGGAGCTGGCCAACATTTTCACGACGTTCCCGGCGACCCAGAAGATTCAGGTACAACTGATCAGCCCGAGCGGCCAGCAAGGTGTCGAAGTGACGGCCAAGGCTGCTGCCCTGAAATTCTGAATTAACGGCGGTCCCAATGTGGGAGCGGGCTTGCTCGCGAATGCGGAGTGTCATGCAACAGTGATGTCGACTGACAC
>JALYPE010000513.1 GCA_030856525.1 Pseudomonadota bacterium
GTGTCAGTCGACATCAATGTTGAATGTCACACCGGATTCGCGAGCAAGCCCGCTCCCACATTTGATAGGTGGTGCTCTTGGGGCTTGTGTTCGCCACTCGATCAGGAAGAAAAGATTTCCGTGTAACGACGAATCCATTGGTCATGCACGGAGGCCAGGAAGGCGTTGTCGTGCATGATCGCCTTCTCGGCAATCTGCTCCGGCGTGAGGATGTACGGGCTCTTGCGCGCTTCGGCGGAGATGATCGCCTTGGCGTTGACCGGACCGTTGTAGATGTCCTCAGCCATCTTGCCCTGCACCAGTGGGTCCAGAGAGTGGTTGATGAAGGCGTAGACCAGGTCGGTGTCGCCCGGACGGTTCTTCGGCATGACCGAGAGCATCAAGTCGGTGTAGAAACCTTCCTTCATGCCGAACGTGGCACCCAGACCGTAGGAGGGGTCGCGGATCTGTTTCGGGAAGAACGCCGGTGCGTACAAGCCCCCCATGTCCAGGGAACCGGTGCGGAACAGTTCGGCAATCTGGTTGGGGTTTTCACCCAGCGTCACCACGCGATCCTTGAGCTCAGCGAGTTTCTTGAAGCCCGGTTCGATGTTGTGCTCGTCACCGCCGGCCAGTTTGGCGGCGATGATGATCAGATCCATGGCCTCGGTCCAGTTCGGCGGCGGCAGGAAGATGTTCGGCGACAGGTCGGCGTCCCACAGGGCGGCGTAGCTGTCGGGCGCTTCCTTAACGGTGCGGGTGCTGTAGACCAGGCTGTTGCACCAGAGCAGGTAACCGATACCGTGACCATTGGCGCCGGTGCGGTATTTCTCCGGTACATCGACCAGGTTGGGGATGCGATTGAGGTCGGGTTTTTCCAGCAGGTTGGCCGCGGCCAGACCTTCGGCGCCGACGCCGGCCAGGGTGATGATGTCGTACTGCGGACGATCACCAGCGGCCTTGAGTTTGGCGACCATTTCCGAGGTGCTGCCAGTGCGGTCAGCGATGACCTTGCAGCCGTACTTGTCCTCGAAGGTTGCCGCGATATTGCGCAGTGCCGCGAGACCGGTGTCATCCGACCAGGTCAGCAAACGCAAGGTCTTGCCCTGGAAGCGTGTGTCACTGGCGTTGGCCCGGATGAAGGGCATGCTCATGGCCGCCGCAGCTGCCGACGCCACGCCCACGGTTTTAATGAATTGACGTCTGTTTAAATCATGCTCGCCCATGAAGGACTCCCTTTATTTTTGTAGGTATAAGGCAGGTCAAATTTGTTGCATCCGCGCGGCCGGACCAGCGTTATCCCCCGTATTTTCGGGGGCTTGGCTGAACCCGTGAGTTCATCCTGAGGTCGTGCAAAACACCTGACTATCGATAAAAACTCATCGAAGCCATGACATCAGTGCATGCCTCTTCAAGAGGCATGCACTGACCCTTTCCGAGCCGTCAGACGGCTCGAATCACGTGTTTTATTTCCTGAAACGCCTGCAAGCCCCACGGCCCCAATTCGCGACCGATGCTGCTCTGTTTGTAACCACCCCACGCTGTCTGCGGGAAGATCACTTGCGGTGCGTTAATCCACACCAGCCCCGCCTGCAAGGCGTTAGCGACCCGATCTGCAGCTTCAGCATCGCGAGTGACCACGCTGGCGACCAGACCAAACTGGCTGTCGTTGGCCAGGGCAATCGCCTCGGTTTCAGAAGCAAAACTGCGCACACAGATCACCGGGCCAAAGATCTCTTCGCACCACAACGCACTGTCGAGGGGCACGTCGGTGAAAACCGTCGGCTGCAGAAAATAGCCGCGTGAAAGGTCGGCCGGGCGATTGCCGCCGCAGAGCAGCTTGGCGCCAGCACTCAACCCGCGATCGATGTGGCCAAGCACTCTCTGGTATTGCGCCTGATTGACCAGTGCGCCCATTTCCACGTTCGGGTCGAACGGGTCAGCGACGCGAATGGCTTCGGCGCGCGCTTGCAGCCTGGTCAGAAACTCGTCGGCCAATTCTTCCGCGACCAGCACCCGGCTGGTGGCCGAACACATCTGCCCAGCGTTGAAAAAACCACCGCCGCAAGCGACCTCTACCGCCAGCTCGAGGTCGGCATCCTTGAGCACCAGCAGCGAGGATTTGCCGCCCAGCTCCAGGCTCACGCCCTTCACACTTTCGGCCGCCCGTTGCATCACCTGCACGCCAACCGCGTTGCTGCCGGTGAAGGAAATCTTGGCTATGCGCGGGTCGGCCGACAGCGGTGCGCCGACGGCCAGACCAGTGCCGCAGACCAGATTGAACACGCCGTTGGGCAAGCCAGCGTCAGCGATGATCCTGGCCAGTTGCAGCTCTGGCAGCGGCGTCACTTCAGAAGGCTTGAGCACCACGCAGCAACCGGCAGCCAGCGCCGGGGCGAGCTTCCACGCGGTGGTCACCATGGGGAAATTCCACGGCACGATCAGCCCGACCACACCGCATGGCTCGCGACGCAGACGCGCGCTGAAATTCTCGCTTGGCAGCTGCACCGCCGTGTCCTGCTGTGCGTCGAGGGCTTCGGCCAGCCCGGCATAATATTCAAACGTTGCGATCACGTCATCGACATCGATGGCCGCTTCGAACAAAGGTTTACCGTTGTTACTCGATTGCAGATTCATCAGTTGTTCGCGAGCGGCCTGCACGCCCGCCGCGATATTGCGCAGGATTGCGCCACGCTCGGCGCCGGTGGTTTGCGACCATTCGCTGAACGCGGCAGTCGCGGCATGCACGGCTTGATCGACGGCTCGGGCATCGCCGCCATTCACCGTCGTCAGCAGCGCTTCGGTGGCCGGGTTGATCACGCGCAAATGCTCGCTGCCGGCCGACCATTTACCATCGATGAACAGACCTTGCAGATTCGTCGGGAAACTCATTTCGCCACCGCCTTCATCCATTGCGTTTGGTCGATTTCAATCAGCGTCGGCCCCTGGCGATCGGCCGCGCTGCGCAGGGCATGGCGCAATTGCTCGACACCGTCCACCGCTTCCCCCGCGCAGCCGAGCGCTTTGGCGACACCGATGAAGTCCGGGGTGTAGATGTCCACGCCAACCGGCTCGATGGCACGGTTAACCATGTATTTCTTGATCTCTTCGTAGCCCTGGTTATTCCACAGCAGGACGATGACTGGAGTGCGCGCTTCGACGGCGCTGGCCAGCTCCGGCAAGGTGAATTGCAGGCCGCCATCACCGATCAGACACACCACCGGAGGACGCACTCCATTCTCGCTACTGCCGCCGAGCCATGCGCCGATCGCCGCCGGCAACGCGTAACCGAGGGTGCCGTAACCGGTGGACGAGTTGAACCAGCGCCGCGGCCGTTGCGGGTTGAACGTCAGGTTGCCGGTGTACACCGGTTGCGTCGAATCGCCGACGAATACTGCGTTTGGCAATTCGTGCAGCACGGTTTCCAGAAAGCGGGTCTGGGCCAGGGTCGGAGCGTCCCAGGTAGCGGCGAGTTCTTCGCGCAAGCGTGAGGCCCGGACCTGGCCCCAATCGTTGCGGCGCTCGGCCAGCGACGTGTGCGACAGCGCACTCAGCAAGGCCTGGGCGGCGTTGCGCGAGTCGGCCACCAGCGCCACGTGCGGCGGGTAATTGCGCACGGTCTGGTCCGGGTCGATGTCCACGCGCAGCAGTGCGCCGGGAATCTCGAAACCGCCGGCGAAAGTGACGTCGTAATCGGTCTCGGCCAGCTCGGTGCCGATCGCCAATACCACGTCAGCCTCGGCCACCAGCGCGCGCGTGGCGACCAGGCTCTGGGTCGAGCCGATCAGCAACGGATGGCTGGATTCGAGCATGCCTTTGGCGTTGATGGTCAGGGCCACCGGGGCGTCCAGCAGTTCGGCCAGCTCAGTCAGCTCGGCCGCCGCATCGATGGCACCGCCGCCAGCGAGAATCAGCGGGCGTTTGGCCTTGGCGAGCAGTTCGCTCATGCGCCCGATCGCGGTGGGCGAAGCACCGGCGCGGTCAATGTTCACCGGCCGACTGGCGAGCAAGTCATCGGCGTCTTCAACGAGCACGTCCAGCGGAATTTCGATGTGCACCGGACGCGGACGACCGGCCTGGAACAAGGCGAAAGCACGCGCCAGCACCCCCGGCAATTCCGCCGCCGACATCAAGGTGTGGGAAAACGCCGACACGCCGCCGACCAGCGCACTTTGGTTCGGCAGCTCATGAAGCTTGCCGCGACCGCCGCCCAACTGGCTGCGCGATTGCACACTGGAGATCACCAGCATCGGAATCGAGTCGGCGTAGGCCTGGCCCATCGCCGTGGTGACGTTGGTCATGCCCGGCCCGGTGATGATGAAGCACACACCCGGTTTGCCGCTGGTGCGCGCGTAGCCATCGGCCATGAAACCGGCGCCCTGCTCATGACGCGGCGTAACGTGGTTGATGCTCGAACCGGCGAGCCCGCGATACAGCTCCACGGTATGCACACCAGGAATGCCGAACACCTGCTCGACTCCGTAATCTTCGAGTAACTTGACCAACACTTCGCCGCACGTCGCCATGTCTTTGCCCTTCTTGTTCGTTTGAGACGCCTGGCCTGCGCAGTGTTTATGATGATTCGGCAGGTCCGGGAATGGCCTCATTGGAACGGGCGACACGTAGCCGCAACAATGGATAAAAAGTCATACTAGCCATGTCGTCACGTCATACCTCGGATCCCCATGAAACGATTGCCACCGCTGTCAGCGCTGCACACTTTTCTGATCACCGCGCAGTGCTGCAACTTCACCCGCGCGGCAGAACAACTGCACATCACCCAAGGTGCAGTGAGCCGACAGATCGCCGGCCTGGAAGATCATCTGGGTTATGCGCTGTTCATTCGCCAGGCGCGCGGCCTGCAACTGACGGCCGAAGGGCGCGATTGGTTGCCGCGGGTGCAGCAGGT
>JALYPE010000514.1 GCA_030856525.1 Pseudomonadota bacterium
GCGACAGCAGCCACAAGTACTTGCGACTTGGGTCACCAACGATCGCGGTCTTGTAGTCATCGCTGACATACAACACCCAGTATTCCCCTTTCGCCACACCGGGCAGCAAACGTGAGAACCAGTTATCGAACTCGACCCACAGCTTGTCGGTTTTGCCCGGCACTTGGGGGTACGCCGTGCCTTCAGCCTCTTCCCACTGCCAGTTTTCAGTCAGGCAACGGTTCAATACCAGTACGTTACCATCGGGCTTGAGCGTGTAATGCGCTTCGGATTGCGCGCAGTTGCGCTGAAAATACATCGGCAGTCGAGCCAGCTCGTACCAGGTCCCTTGGTACTTCTTCAGATTGACACTGTCGACGGTTTTCGGCGCCAGAGGATCTTCGCCAGAAGTGGCGCAGCCAGCCAATACCAGGCCGGCAAAAAGGAGGATCAATAACCGCTTCATTGTTTTTCTCCCGCGGGCGATAGCCCCGGTTTACTTCAGGCCTTGGCCGGAAAACATCAGCACTTTGTCACCGGCATACTGCACGCTGATAAAGCTGTTCTTGTCGCCCCAGGTGCAGCTGGACATGCCGAGTGCACCCGAACAATCCGTGGCTTTGCCAAGCAAGGCTTCTACTTCAGCCTTGGGCATGCCTGCCTCCAACTTGGAATAATTTTCCTGATTGACCTTGCTGCATGCAGCCAGCAGCACGCAGAACGACAGCAAGGCGATGGATCGCAGCGACATGTTGAAACTCCTGGAGCGAAGGGGTTGGCATAGGCTGCCAAGCTGAACCTTAGAAGAGCAAACCCCTATCTGGTTCCCCGATAGTCTGGCTATTTATGAGGCCGCTCGTCTGGCTTTTTTTAAATTTCAGGAACTTTCGCTCGCTATTGAGCATTTCGTCGCTATTACCCAAATGCGCCTAATCTTTGACGCTGGGCTGTCGACATATTCTTCAGGAAGAAATTTGCGCCTACAACAGCCCCTTCGCGGTAGCTCAACACATGACCAGAAACATGAAATTCAGCCATAAGATCCTGTTGGCTGCCGCCCTCGTGGTGGCCGTTGCATTCGCTTGTTTCATACTGTTCAACGACTATCGCCAGCGTCAGACGTTACGCAACAGCACCGAAACGTCGATGCAGGAACTCGGCAGCCTGACCACCAGCAACATTCAGACCTGGCTGGAAAGTCGCATCCAGCTGCTGCAATCATTGTCCCAGCAGATCGCCGTGGACGGCAGCGCGCCGGCCAGTCTCAAACGAGCCATCGACCTGCCGGCTTACACCAGCAATTTCCAGCTGAGCTACTTTGGCGGCATTGACGGCGTGATGTTCTCGATCCCGGCCGGCAATCGCGCCGCCGACTACGACCCACGCGCGCGCGGCTGGTACAAAGCGGCCAACAGTGCGCAGCAGACTGTCGTAACAGAACCGTACATCGCGGCCTCTTCGGGCAAACTGGTCATCACCGTTGCCACGCCTGTGAAGCGTGAAGGTCAGATGATCGGCGTTGCCGGTGCTGACATCGACCTGTCCAGTGTCAGCGCAATCATCAACTCGCTGAACTTCGGTGGCCACGGCCATGCGTTCATTGTCGGCGCCGACGGCAAGATTCTGATTCACCCGGACAGCAAACTGGTGCTGAAGAACCTGACCGAGGCGTATCCGAACGGCGCGCCGCAGGTCAGCCCCGGCATGAAAGAGGTCGAGATCGACGGCAAGCGCCAGTTCATCTCCTTCACCCACGTTAACGGCGTGCCGTCGGCGGACTGGTATGTCGCACTGGTACTGGATCAGGACACCGCGTTCGCGATGCTCAGCGAATTCCGCACTTCTGCGATCATCGCCATGGTCATCGCCGTGGTGATCATCATTGCGCTGCTGGGCATGCTGATCAGTGTCTTGATGCAGCCGTTGCTGACCATGGGCCGCGCCATGCATGACATCGCCGAAGGTGAAGGTGACCTGACCAAACGCCTGACAATCCATGGCCAGGATGAATTCGGTGCGCTGGGCACATCGTTCAACCGGTTTGTGGAGCGCATTCACACTTCGATTCGCGAAGTGTCCTCGGCCACCGGCCAGGTCAACGAAGTGGCCTTGCGCGTGGTTGCCGCCTCGAACTCGTCGATGTTCAACTCCGACCAGCAAGCCTCGCGCACCAGCAGCGTCGCCGCCGCGATCAATCAACTTGGCGCCGCCGCCCAGGAAATCGCCCAGAACGCCGCCCTCGCCTCTCAGCATTCAAGCGACGCGCGGGCACTGGCCGAAGACGGCCAGCAAGTGGTGGATAAAACCATCGAGGCGATGCAGCAGCTGTCGGCGAAGATCAGCGATTCGTGCGGCAATATCGAAACGCTCAATAGCAACACGGTCAACATCGGGCAGATTCTGGAAGTGATCACCAGCATTTCGCAGCAAACCAACCTGCTGGCACTCAACGCTGCTATCGAAGCCGCCCGTGCCGGTGAAGCGGGACGTGGTTTTGCCGTGGTCGCTGATGAAGTCCGCAACCTCGCCCACCGCACGCAGGATTCGGCGCAGCAAGTGCAGAAGATGATCGAGGAATTGCAAGTCGGCGCCCGCGAAGCAGTCAGCACCATGACCGACAGCCAGCGCCAGAGCGAAAGCAGCGTCGGCATCGCCAACCAGGCGGGCGAGCGGCTGGGCAGCGTGACTCAGCGCATCGGCGAAATCGACGGCATGAACCAGTCCGTAGCGACCGCGACTGAAGAGCAGACGGCGGTGGTGGAGTCGATCAACGTCGACATTACCGAAATCAACATGCTCAACCAGGAAGGTGTGGAGAACCTGCACTCAACCTTGCGGGCGTGTTCGGACCTTGAGCAGCAGGCGGCGCGGTTGAAGCAGTTGGTGGGTAGTTTCAGGATTTAAGGCGCTCTCACTGGCCTCATCGCCAGCAGGCTGGCTCCCACAGGGGAATTGTGAACGACACAAACCAAATGTGGGAGCCAGCCCGCTGGCGATGGCCGCATCAGCCACGACGAAGAATTAGAACCTGGACCCCGGTTTCGAAAGAAACACCAACTCCTCAGCCGTCGACTCCCGCCCCAGCACCGCATTCCTGTGCGGAAAACGTCCAAACCGCGCAATGACCTTTTGATGCTTCTCGGCAAAGTCCAGGTAATCGGCGAACAGTGCCCGATCGGCCTCGGGCATCTGTGCGAGCAGGTCGATGTAACGCGAAACGGCTTCGTTCTGCACCGCCAGGTTTTCGCAATGCTCGAACACCAGGTAGATGAACACCCGTTGGATGGGCCGTAACTGCCGATCGAAATCCGCAGCAATACCCTGCGCTACCAGTGCTTGAGCCCTGAGGTCGCCGGAAAAGGATTGGGGAGAATCGCGGAAAATCATCCGTGGCAGTTGATCGAGCAACAGCACCAGTGCCAGCCAACCTTCGGGGCGTTGCGCCCACTCGGTCAATTCGCCAGCCAGTGCCTGCTCGACCTGGTCCCCGAAACGCGTGCGCGCTTCGAGGTCCTGGCTGTCGCGCTTGCCGAACCATAACGTGCCCTTGGCAGCCACTGTCTCTTGCGGTGATCCGGAGGAACCGAACCACCATTGGAGCAATGGCTGCCAGGGCGCAGTCATGGTTTATTCCTTGTGGTAAGCCGTGACGCGTGCAACTTCTTCTTTCGAACCGAGGTACACCGCTACACGCTGGTGCAGGCCTTCAGGCTGAATGTCGAGGATGCGCTGATGGCCGTCGGTGGAAGCACCGCCTGCCTGCTCAACCAGGAACGACATCGGGTTGGCTTCATACATCAGGCGCAGTTTGCCCGGCTTCGACGGCTCGCGGCTGTCGCGTGGGTACATGAACAGACCCCCACGGGTCAGGATGCGGTGCACGTCGGCAACCATCGCGGCCACCCAGCGCATGTTGAAGTTTTTCTTCAGCGGGCCTTCTTCGCCTTCCATCAACTCGTTGACGTAGCGCTTGACCGGTTCTTCCCAGTGGCGCTGGTTGGACATGTTGATCGCGAATTCCTGGGTCGAGGCAGGAATGGAG
>JALYPE010000517.1 GCA_030856525.1 Pseudomonadota bacterium
TGGCAGCCGGTCACGACCAACAAATCGTCGATCTGTCGCGCAGCTTCCCGGCCGTGACGATTCTTGGCGTCGAGGCATTGCTGGAACAATTGCGCAGTATTCTCGCCCAGGTCACCCTGGCCGTGGAGTACGTATTGTTATTTGTCTTGGCTGCCGGGATGGCTGTGCTGTTCTCCGGACTGCAAGCGACGCTGGACGAACGCATCCGCCAGGGTGCCCTGTTGCGAGCGCTTGGGGCTGAGCGGCAGTTGCTGGTCAAGGCTCGGCGAATCGAGTTCGGTTTACTAGGCGCGGTCAGCGGCCTGCTGGCTGCGCTGGGCTCGGAACTGGTGAGCTTGGTGCTGTACCGCTACGCCTTCGACCTGCCGTGGCATCCGCACCCGTGGTTGTTGGTACTGCCGGTGATTGGCGCGATCCTGATCGGCGGTGCCGGTGTGTTCGGCACGCGACGCGCTTTGAACGCCAGCCCCCTGACAGTGCTGCGCGAGGGTTGATAGACTCCAGCCTTCTCAACCACAAGAAGTCGCCATGAGCCGCTATCGCCCTCCCCGCACCGCCGGCACCGCGCTGATCACCCCTGAAGGTGAAGCGCGGATGCGGGCCGAGTTCCACGAGCTCTGGCACGTGCGCCGGCCGCAGGTAACGCAATCGGTCAGCGAGGCGGCGGCTCAGGGCGATCGCTCGGAGAACGCGGAATATACCTATGGCAAGAAGATGCTGCGCGAGATCGACAGTCGCGTGCGCTTCCTGACCAAGCGACTGGAGGCGTTGAAGGTTGTCAGCGAAAAGCCCAGCGATCCGAACAAGGTCTACTTCGGCGCCTGGGTCACGATTGAAGACGAGGACGGCAAACAATCGCGCTATCGCATCGTCGGCCCCGATGAACTGGACTTGAAACAAGGCCTCATCAGTATCGACTCACCATTGGCCCGCGCGCTGATCGGCAAGGCACTGGACGCCGAAGTCCGCGTCCAGACGCCGACCGGCGAGCAGTGCGTGTATATCGTGGCGATCGACTACCCGTAAGCCTCAGCGGCGGGTAATCAGCGCTTGTCGAGCGACGCGTGTCAGCTGCTTGATGACTTCTGCCGCGTCCTCCAGATTAGGTGATTGAATCACCGCCAGATCGAAACTGTCACTGGCAAAACGTGCCAGTGATTCGCCGTCTTCGACGAACTGGATGAGGAAAGCCGCAGGCCCGCCGTTACGACGTGGCCAGCCATCAAGGTAACGCAGAAGCGTCGGCTGATGCTTGCCGCCAAGCAGGATTTTTGGATTGCGCTGGGTGAGATGTGCCGTTATCGGCGCGGGGCGTGCAGCGGGGCTTAGTGCATTCATTGTGTCGTGTCTCTGCCTCAAAAGTCTGCATGGCAGGTGAGAGGCAACACCGAACCAGCGCTTTAGCGGTATTTCGAAGCTGTGTTTCAAGCTTCTGTCGGCAACTCTCTGAGTCACCTGGCGCCCCGCAAGTAGCTGTTTAAATCGGCGCATGAGCAGCATCGTAGAGAAGCTGACCGAGCAGTGTCAAGAATGACGCGCAATAAAGAACGGGTGTGAAGTGAGAGGTCATGGATGCTCTGCGTCCATTGTCTTCACCGCACACCCGTCCAGGTCAGGCTGGTTCGTAGGCAGCCTCGGCACTCGCGGTATTTACCCGGCAATGGCCCGATCAACCGACAATTTACCCGCTCCTTCAATCAACACCGCAATGCTCCCACCGAGCAGCGCCAGGGCAAACTCATAGCCATTGTTGGCCATGAACAATCCATTACTGATGTGCACGCTGAAGATCGCCACCAGCGAAACAAACGTCAGACCCAACGCCGCAGGGCGAGCCAGCAGGCCGACAATCAACGCCAGACCGCCGAAAAACTCGGTACCGCCGGCCAGCATCGCCATCAAGTAGCCGGGTGCCAGCCCCAGGCTTTCCATGAATTGCGCAGTGCCCGCCAAACGCACCAAAAAGCTTCTGCGCACCGTGTGCAGCGAAAATGATGCCGACGAAAATACGCAAAACTGTCAGGCCGTAGCCAGCGCGAGTAAACAAAACCTTGTTGATCATCGAGCTCATGCTGTGTCATCCATATTGAGAGTTGGGTGTTGTTGGCCGCCATCTTAATCTAATTTACGAATGCTAAAAGCGCATATATCTCGTCATAACCATCAACTTATTTGATTATTTGCGCGAGGCGACTTTCTGGCCCTGAGGCTCCAGCGACTCCCGCTCGCGGTCGAAAGCCAGAAAGTACTTGTTCACGCTATTAACATAGCTGACAGGTCCCATTCCCACCTGCTCCATGGCAATACGCTCGACCTGGAAGAACCACTGATTAGGATTCAGGCCTCGTCGCCGCGCCTCAGCTCGCATCGCCTGAACACGCTCCGGCCCGATGTTGTAGGCCGCCAGCACAAATGCCATGCGCTCGCGTTCGTTAAGTTTTGGGCTGGCAAAAAACTTGCGCCTGATCATCGCCAGGTACTTGGCACCGGCTTGCAC
>JALYPE010000530.1 GCA_030856525.1 Pseudomonadota bacterium
CCACGCCTTGCCACATGATCCCGGTGGCGACCTCTTGCAGTTTCACATCGTAATCGAGCTTTTGCTTGATCACTTCGGCCGCGACGTGAGTGGTCGCGACACTGTCGGACCAGCCGTCAACATAGCCAATGGTCACAGCCCCTTTCGCGGCCAGGGCGTGGGTGGAGCCAACCGCAAGCACCAGCGCGGCACCCGCGCCTAAAAGTCGTCGCATCTTCATCGTTACTTCCCCGAAAGTGCTGCGCCCGACGGATGCCGAGCCGCGTCAACGTATTGTTATGGTGCACAGCGCCTCCATCACGCTCACCGCAAACTCGCTCGAACATCAGCGGAGTACTGACGCTTTCGATCATCAACCTGACGCCAACGGCGACCTGCTCTGCCAACGACCTCAAAGCAACGAGAAACGACATCAGAAAGCCATTAATGATGATCGTCATCAGCACAGCGGCCGATCCGCCCGAACTTTGCATGTCAAAATCGTGCAGACCACCCAAGCGAGTGTTAAATGCAGGTAACATGCGCCGCTTTGCTCCCAGACGGCCTGACCATGCCTGCGACATCCCGCTTTCCTTTTCTTGCTTATTTATTCGCCTGCCTGCTCGGGCTTTTCGCCCTCATTGGCTTTTGGTACGGACTCGGCCAACCGGTGGTTCTGCCGGACGTGGCAAGCGCGACGCACAAGCTGCAATGCGCCTCCTACACGCCATTCGACAAAGATCAATCACCGTTCGACGTGCCATTCAAATTGCGCCCCGAGCGCATGGATGCCGATCTGGCATTGCTGGCCACGCGCTTCGAATGCATTCGCACTTATTCCATGACCGGCCTGGAGGCCTTGCCTGATCTGGCGCGCAAGCACGGTTTGAAATTGATGATCGGCGCGTGGGTCAACAGCAATCCGGTAGACACCGAAAAAGAAGTCGACTTGCTGATTGCTTCTGCCAACGCCAACGCCGATGTGGTCACGTCGGTGATCGTCGGCAATGAAACCTTGCTACGCAAGGAAATCACCGGCGCGCAGCTGGCCAGGCTGATCAACAAGGTCAAAGGCCAGGTCAAGCAACCGGTCACCTATGCCGATGTCTGGGAGTTCTGGCTGAAACACCCCGAAGTCGCCCCGGCGGTGGATTTCCTGACCATTCACTTGTTGCCGTATTGGGAAGACGATCCGTCGAACATCGACGCCGCGCTGCAGCACGTCGCCGAAGTACGCAAGGTTTTTGGCAACAAGTTCGCTCCCAAGGACGTGGTGATCGGTGAGACCGGCTGGCCAAGCGAAGGCCGACAGCGCGAAACCGCCCTGCCGAGTCGCGTCAATGAAGCCAAATTCATTCGCGGTTTCGTCATCATGGCTGAGCAGGAAGGCTGGCATTACAACCTGATCGAAGCCTTCGACCAGCCGTGGAAACGTGCAAGTGAAGGTGCGGTCGGCGGTTACTGGGGTCTGTTTGATGCTGATCGCCAGGACAAAGGCGTGTTGGCCGGACCGGTGTCGAACGTACCTTATTGGTCACAATGGCTGGCGGTGGGTGGCTTGATCTTCGTCGGCACGCTGCTGCTCGGCGGCCGCGTGCGTAGCACCCGCGCTGCATTGGTGTTGCCGCTGCTGGCTGCTTTGGCCGCCTGCGCAGTAGGCGCCTGGGGTGATCTGGCGCGGGTGACCACGCGGTTTGCCAGCGAATGGCTGTGGGTCGCACTGCTGACCGGGCTGAATTTGCTGGTGCTGGCGCATGCCGCGCTCACCTTGAGTGCCCGCGAAGGATGGCGTGGACGTGCATTCGCGGTGCTGGAACGCCGGGCTGGCTGGCTGGTGGCAGCCGCAGGTTTCGCGGCCGCCGTCAGTATGCTGGAGCTGGTGCTTGATCCGCGTTATCGCAGCTTCCCGAGCGTCGCCTTCATCCTTCCGGCGCTGGTGTACCTGTGCCGTCCGGTGAATGTGCCGCGTCGTGAGATTGCGTTGCTGACCTTCATCGTTGGTGCCGGCATTGCGCCGCAGCTGTATCGCGAAGGTTTGCAGAACCAGCAGGCCTGGGGCTGGGCGTTGGTGAGTGTGTTGATGGTGGTTGCGTTGTGGCGGTGTTTGCGGGTTCGCACGGTCTGATTTGCAGCGCAGCTTCTGACCCCATCGCTGGCAAGCCAGCTCCTACACGGTATGCGGTGCGAATAAATCCTGTAGGAGCCGGCTTGCTGGCGATTCGGCTCTTCAAGCGTCGCGAGTCGCCCGCACCAACCGCAACCCGGCAATCACCACAGCAAACACCGCCAGCGTCGTGTTATACAGCGCCAGCGCAGGCAGTCCGAACACCAATGCCAGCACCGCGAGCCACCACCCGGCCCGCCCAGGAATCACAAAACCGATGATGGCCGCCGCCAGCGCCGAATAACCGAGAATCTGGAAATGGATCATCAAGCCCAGATTCGAGCGCACGACGCATTCCCAACGGCTGGCCTCGTCCACGCAGACGCCGACCCACTGCGCATCCTCCATGAAACCATAGCGTGCGCCATAACTGGCGACCAGCCATAATGGCAGCAGAACAAGCAGTAGAATCATGGGTAAACGGCGGGACATGGCACACTCCAACGGTACGAAAACGGCGGCCAGCTTAATCGCCCTATAGCTTTAAGCAAACGCGCGTAACAGATAAATAGTCACGAAATAGCTGCAAAGTGTATCGTCCAGCTACTATTACTCCGAATTAGGCCTGATTGGTGCCGTTCCCTGGCACTTTGGCGCAACCCCGGCGGTCTTAGCCTGCAACTTTTATCGGCACCTTTCCTCTTAGGATCTAGTCATGCTCCGTTCCTTGCGCTTCGCCGCCTTGTTTGGCGGCCTTATTTTGAGTGCGTCCGCACTGGCGGTCGACATCGACGCCGCCAGCTATGGCTACCCCTTGACCAACCCGTTCGAGGCGACCATTGCCACGACACCTCCGGACCTGCGTCCGGAGTTGCCGCTGGACGATGACATCAATCAGGAGGATCGCAGCGTCACTTTGCGCCCGGAGCGTGAGTTCGAACTGCCGGACAACTTCTGGTCAGTCAAGAAACTCACCTATCGCATTGCGACCCAGGATAAAGCCGCCCCGCTGATCTTCCTGATTGCCGGCACCGGTGCTCGCTATGACAGCAGCCTCAACGAGTACTTGAAGAAGCTGTACTACAAGGCCGGTTATCACGTGGTGCAATTGTCGTCGCCGACCAGCTTCGACTTCATGAGCTCTGCATCGCGCTTCGCCACGCCAGGTATCACCAAGGAAGATGCCGAAGACATGTATCGGGTGATGCAGGCTGTCAGGGCGCAAAACCCTGGCCTGCCGGTAACCGATTACTACCTGACCGGTTACAGCCTCGGCGCCCTGGATGCGGCATTCGTCGCGCACCTGGATGAAACCCGCCGCAGCTTCAACTTCAAGAAAGTGCTGCTGCTTAATCCGCCCGTCAACCTGTACACCTCGATCACCAACCTCGACCGGTTGGTGCAGACCGAGGTCAAGGGCATCACTGACAGCACCACTTTTTACGAATTGGTCCTAAGCAAGCTGACCCGCTACTTCCAGCAGAAAGGGTACATCGACCTCAACGACGCGTTGCTGTACGACTTTCAGCAGTCCAAGCAACACCTGAGCAACGAGCAGATGGCGATGCTGATCGGCACCTCGTTCCGCTTCTCGGCGGCCGACATTGCCTTCACGTCCGACCTGATCAACCGTCGCGGCCTGATCACGCCACCCAAGCATCCGATTACCCAGGGCACCAGCCTCACGCCGTTCCTCAAGCGTGCGTTGCAGTGCGACTTCGACTGCTACATCACCGAGCAGGTCATTCCGATGTGGCGCGCGCGCACCGACGGCGGCAGCCTGTTGCAGCTGATCGATCAGGTGAGCCTGTATGCCCTCGAAGATTACCTGCGCGACAGCCCGAAAATCGCGGTCATGCACAACGCCGATGATGTGATCCTTGGCCCTGGCGACCTCGGTTTCCTGCGCAAGACCTTTGGCGACCGTCTGACCGTTTACCCATTGGGCGGCCATTGCGGCAACCTTAATTACCGCGTCAACAGCGACGCCATGCTGGAGTTTTTCCGTGGCTAAACATCTCCTGCTTATCGCAGCGCTACTCTGTGCAGGCGTCGCCAATGCCGACAACAGCAAAGCCAATGCGCCGGTTGTGATCGACAACGACGGTTTCAAGGAACCACTGAGCAAACTCAAGTTCAACCCGGGCCTGGATCAACGCGAATTCGAGCGCTCGACGCTCAACGCGCTAAACGTGTACGACCCGCTGGAAGAATGGAACCGTCGGGTTTATCACTTCAACTATCGCTTCGACCAGTGGGTTTTCCTGCCCGTCGTCGATGGTTATCGCTACATCACGCCAAGCTTCTTGCGCACCGGCGTCAGCAACTTCTTCAACAACCTCGGCGACGTGCCGAACCTGATGAACAGCCTGCTGCAGTTCAAGGGCAAGCGTTCGATGGAAACTACCGCCCGCCTGCTGCTCAACACCACCGTCGGCGTCGCCGGTCTGTGGGACCCGGCAACTGCCATGGGCCTGCCGCGCCAGAGCGAGGACTTCGGTCAGACACTCGGCTTCTACGGTGTGCCCGGCGGCGCCTACTTCGTGCTGCCAATCCTGGGGCCGTCCAACATCCGCGATACCGGCGGCCTGGCGGTGGATTTCACGGCCGAGTCGGCCATCAACTTCCTTAACGTCGCCGAAGTCAGCTCAAACCATCCTGAACTGTGGTTGTTGCGCAGCATCGACAAACGTAATCAGACCAGCTTCCGTTACGGCCAGCTGAACTCGCCGTTCGAATACGAGAAGGTGCGCTACGTCTACACCGAGTCGCGCAAGTTGCAGATCGCCGAGTAAATCATCGGCAACAAAAAAGGCCATTCGATGCGAGTCGAATGGCCTTTTTTAATGGGATTTCGCAAACGCCGAACCTTGTAGGAGCAAGCTTGCTCGCGATAGCCCTGATCCAGTCAACATCGATGTCGACTGACACTGCCTCATCGCGAGCAGGCTCGCTTCTACAGATGGATAGCGCCTGCCTTCAGCCTTTCACTGCCTTCCAGATCTTGCTCACCACCATTACCACCGCCAGCACCGCAGCGCCCGCGACAATCCCCGCCACGGCATTCAGCAACGTCGGCACGATAAAACCTGCACCGCCCGCCCCCGCGCTGACGCTTTCGATCCAGTGATGAACGACCGGTATGC
>JALYPE010000535.1 GCA_030856525.1 Pseudomonadota bacterium
CAATCGTGGTGTGGTGTATCTCGGCGCTGGCAAGGTCGAAGTACAGAATATCGACTATCCGAAAATGCAGGACCCGCGCGGCAGGAAGATCGAACACGCGGTCATCCTGCGCGTGGTTTCCACCAACATCTGTGGTTCCGATCAGCACATGGTGCGCGGCCGTACGACGGCCCAGACCGGTCTGGTGCTGGGTCACGAAATCACCGGCGAAGTGATCGAGAAGGGCAGCGACGTCGAGAACCTGCAAATCGGCGATCTGGTCTCCGTGCCGTTCAACGTCGCGTGCGGGCGCTGCCGTTCCTGCAAGGAAATGCACACCGGCGTTTGCCTCAGCGTCAACCCTGCACGTCCCGGCGGTGCGTACGGTTACGTCGACATGGGCGACTGGACCGGCGGCCAGGCTGAATACGCCTTGGTGCCGTATGCCGACTTCAACCTGCTGAAACTGCCGGACCGCGATCGCGCGATGGAAAAAATCCGCGACCTGACCTGCCTCTCCGACATCCTGCCAACCGGTTACCACGGCGCCGTGACCGCGGGCGTAGGCCCCGGCAGCACCGTTTACATCGCCGGTGCCGGCCCGGTCGGTCTGGCGGCTGCCGCGTCTGCGCGCCTTTTGGGCGCCGCGGTGGTAATCATCAGTGACGTCAACACCGTGCGTCTGGCCCACGCCAAGGCGCAAGGTTTCGAAATCGCCGACCTGTCCCTCGATACCCCGCTGCACGAACAAATCGCCGCGCTGCTGGGCGAACCGGAAGTGGATTGCGCCGTCGACGCCGTCGGTTTCGAGGCTCGCGGCCACGGTCATGACGGGGTGAAACATGAGGCTCCGGCCACCGTGCTCAATTCGTTGATGGGCGTGGTTCGTGTGGCCGGCAAAATCGGTATCCCGGGCCTGTATGTGACCGAAGATCCGGGTGCCGTAGACGCCGCTGCGAAAATGGGCAGTCTGAGCATTCGCTTTGGCCTGGGCTGGGCGAAATCCCACAGCTTCCACACCGGCCAGACGCCGGTGATGAAGTACAACCGCCAGCTGATGCAGGCGATCATGTGGGACCGTATCAACATCGCCGAAGTGGTGGGGGTTCAGGTGATCAGTCTGGATCAGGCGCCGCAAGGCTATGGCGAGTTCGATGCGGGCGTGCCGAAGAAGTTTGTGATTGATCCGCACAAGATGTTCAGTGCGGCCTGAGACTTCGTGCAATGCTGAACGGCGGCCCTCGGGTCGCCGTTTTTGTTTTGATCACGGCGACAATCGGCGGTCGCTCTGAGGAACATGCCGGGGCATACCCGGTCCAAACCGCAGTTTTGTCGCCCCTTGCCGGGCGGCCTCATGGCTCAAAGAGGATGTCTGAATGAAGATTTCACGCGGTTTTGCCTTGGCATCGCTCATGACGCTAGCCGCCAGCCCGGCGTTTGCCCAGTTCAACCTGAACGATGTCGCCGGTGCACTTTCGAGCATGCAGGGCGGCGACAAGGCTGCGGCTGTGGCGCCGACCCAGGAAACTGCCGGGCTGCTGAGCGCACTGAGTGCGTTGAATGTCTCGCCGGAGCAGGCAGTGGGCGGCACCAGCGCGATGTTGGGGTTGGCTAAGAATCAACTCAGCAACACCGATTATTCCGAGCTGGCCAAGAGCGTGCCGGGCATCGACAAGTTGTCGGGCGGCAGCGGTAATCTGGCGGCGTTAAGCGGCTTGCTCGGTTCGTCTGGCAAGACCGCCGGGCTGGAAAATGCTTTGGGCAACGTCAAAGACACCAATGACCTGAACAACGCCTTCAGCGCGTTGGGTATGGACAGCGGCATGATCGGCCAGTTTGCCCCGGTGCTTTTGCAGTACCTTGGTCAGCAGGGCGTCGGCGGCTCGCTGCTGCAGAGCCTCGGCGGAATCTGGGGCGCCGGCACCGGCAGTTGATTCAACGGCGTTCGGCGCGCAAGGCGTCGATACGCTGATCTTTCTCGATCCAGAGCTGGTTGACCCAGTTCTGGACCTTGCCACGAAACAGCGGATCGTTTTCGTAATCGCCCTGCCACAGCGCCGGGTCGAGCTCACGGGTCTTGATGTCGATGATCACCCTCGGCACGACGCCGCAGATCAGGTTCCAGAATCCGGGAATGTTCTGCTGCGGATAGACCACGGTCACATCGAGAATGGCGTCCAGCTGTTCACCCATTGCCGCCAGTACAAACGCCACACCGCCCGCCTTGGGCTTCAGCAAATGGGTGAAGGGCGATTGCTGCTGGTTGCTTTTGGTCGCGGTGAAGCGGGTGCCTTCGAGGTAATTCACCACCGTCACCGGTTGACGCTTGAACAGCTCGCACGCGGCTTTGGTAATCTGCAGATCCTTGCCCGCCAACTCGGGGTTTTTCGCCAGAAAAGCCTTGGTGTAGCGCTTCATGAACGGGTAATCCAGCGCCCACCACGCCAGTCCCAGGAACGGTACCCAGATCAACTCTTTCTTGAGGAAGAACTTGAAGAACGGCGTGCGCCGGTTGAGTGCCTGGATCAGCGCCGGGATATCGACCCACGATTGATGGTTGCTGATGACCAGATACGAGGTGTCACTGCGCAGATCATCGCCGCCGCGGATGTCCCATTGCGTGGGGATGGACAGGCGGAAGATCAGCTTGTCGATCTCGGCCCAGGTCTCGGCAATCCACATCACCGCCTTCGAGG
This sequence comes from Pseudomonadota bacterium, assembly GCA_030856525.1. GTDB lineage: Bacteria > Pseudomonadota > Gammaproteobacteria > Pseudomonadales > Pseudomonadaceae > Aquipseudomonas. The sequence goes on from JALYPE010000535.1 coordinate 2,676, forward strand.
CGTCGTCGCGATAGCGACCGGGCAAGACCAGTTTGAGCAGGGCGAACACCAACAGCGGCCCGATCAGGAACAGGGTGTTGAGCAATAGCAGCAAGGTAACGAAACAGCCGGTGAGCAGGCGGCGCATAGGTAACTCTTGAAAGCGTGTGGACGCGCCATGATAAGCAGCTTGGGGCGGGAGGCCAAATCGTTGGTGACGAATGTTTCACGTTTGTCTCGGTATATTTCGACGCCACTCAGATCAAATTGCTCCAGTGACTGGTCCGGCCTCTTCGCGGGCAAGCCACGCTCCCACAGTTTTTTGTATCGCCCACAGAATTACGGTACGACACGGAACGTGTGGGAG
>JALYPE010000557.1 GCA_030856525.1 Pseudomonadota bacterium
GGAGATGGCTGTGGCGAGGGGATTCATCCAAGTAGGGCGGCGCAGCCGCCCCAACATCCGGGGCCTGCTTCGCAGTCCAGCGGGTATAAATCCCCTCGCCACAGTTCGCGACCACAAGGAATATGCGGTGTGATCAGAACCCGCGATGGCGCTTGAGGTGGTCGGTGATCTTCGCCGCCGGCACCTTCTGCAGGCTCACCAGCAGATCATGCGACAACTCCCGCAAGCCGTGCGTCTGCCTCAATTCCTGCGCCAGATGCGCGGTCAGGTTGGCGGCCATTTCCGCATCGGCCATGGCCCGGTGAGCCTTGCCGGTGTGCGGTAATTGCGCGAAGGTCGTCAGGGTGCCAAGTTTGTGGTTTGGCGCTGCCGGCATCAGTCGACGGGCCAGAAGCAGCGAGCAGGCGAAGTTCTGCAACCGCGTACGTTTGATTCGGCCCAGCTCGAAATCCCAGAACTTCTGGTCGAATGCGGCATTGTGGGCGAGCAACGGCGTGCAGCCGACGAATTCGTTGACCTCGTTCATCACCCGCTCTGCCGGTGGCGCGGTGCGCAGCATGGCGTTGCTGATGCCGGTGAGTTGTTCGATGAAGGCCGGGACGCGCACGCCCGCATTCATCAGGCTCTGGTAACGCTCAACGATGCGTCCCTTTTCGAGGATCACCACGGCAATTTCCGTGGCCCGGCAGCTGCTGCTCGGGGAGATTCCGGTGGTTTCAAAGTCGATGACTGCTATGCGTTCCAAACCTGTTTCAACTCCGTAAAAATCAATTCTTGAGCAGCAATGCGCCTTCGATTGGCACATAGCGGCTGGCAGCACGGATCAGCGAATTGGCGGTCAGCCCCGGCACGCCGTACGCCACCGCTTGCACACCGTGCTTGGCGATGATGCGCTCCAGCAGCATGTCGAAATCACCGTCGCCGGACGCCAGCACCACTTCGTCGACGTGGTCGGCAGCGTCCATGATATCGAGGGTGATACCCACATCCCAGTCGCCCTTCGCCGAACCATCGCTGCGCTGGATGTAAGGCTTGAGCTTCACGGTGAAACCGAGATTGCGCAGGATCTGCTGGAACTGCTGCTGTTTGCTGTCACCACGATCGATGGCGTAGGCATACGCCTCGACGATCTGCCCTTGCTTGCTGATGTCAGCCCACAAAGCGGCGTAGTTGAAGTGGCAACCGTAGGCCTGACGCACGGTGTAATAGAGGTTTTGCACATCGGCGAACACTGCAATTTTTTTCACCGGAGTTCCTCATTGCGCACGGACGCGCGGGCAGGATCAGGCGCCAGGCCCGAAAAGTCGCCCAGTATGCCAGCCTAAAGGAATGTTCCGCGAATAATCGGTCCGGAGCGCCGCAGCGCTCCGGACGAATGGCGCGTCAGACGAAGGAATCGTCGTCGCCGCCAAAGAACGATGAGCTGTCATCGCTGTAATCGGCGTCGGTAAACCCGCCTTGATCGCCGGCGTTATCGGCCACCCGCTGGTCATCGCCCCACCCCTTTTCACCGTCAGTCTGGTCGTTGACCTGCGCCGGTTCTTCCTTGATCACTTCGACCACTTCCGGCTGCTGATTGTGATGGAACAAGCTGCTGATGCCCTGCGCCAACATCACGCCACCTGCCACGCCGGCAGCGGTTCTCAGCGCGCCCCCCATGAAACTGCCGCCAGCCGGTTGCTGCAGAGCAGGATTTGGCTGGCCATAGTTTTGCGGCGGCGGTGCGGCAGCGAAGTTTTGCTGCGCTGGCTGACTGTTGAACGAAGGTCGACCCGGTTCACGCCAGCCGTTATGGGTCGACGGTGAACTTTGCGTCGGCGCGGAGTGCGGATCACGCGAGCCGCCGCCAAAAATGCTCGATAAAAAACCACCGCTGCTCGGGGCCGGCGTTTGTGCTTTGGTCGATTGCGCATTGGCCGATTGCAGCTCGGCCTGCAACTGCTGGACTTGCCGGGTCAACTGCTTGTTCTGCTCATCGAGGCTTTTGATTGCGGCCTCTTGCACCAGCACTGTCTGGGTCATGAAATAGCCCGCCGCAGGCTGGCGAGTCATGTGCTCCTTGATCCGCGTTTCGGCCTGGGCGTCGCGCGGGGCTGAATCCGTTTCGGCCTGTTGCAGCCGGGAAAACAGTCCATCGATCAGGGTTTGTTCTTCGCTGTTCATGGCGACCTCGTAGATTGCCGGGAAAATCATCGCCCTCATCCACTTTGGATAAGGTGCTCTGCAGTAATGGGGCTGATACAGAATGTTTCAATGGCCTTTACCGAACGTTTACGTTTGCTTCGGGCAGTACATGATCGGTTACAGTGAGTTACCCAATGTGATCTGCGATATCGACTGATGAATCCGTTCGACGTACTGCGTGACTCTCTGTATTTCTTCAAACGCAATCTGGGCCAGATCGTGCGGCTGTGCCTGCCACTGGTGTTCGCTGAAGCTGTGCTGCAACAAGTGGTCGACCAGTCAACCGAACCGGACAGTTTTCCCGGCATCAGCGTTATTGTCGGCCTGCTGGTGTACCCGCTGTACACCGCCGCGCTGATCCTCTTTATGGATGCGCGCAGCCGCGGCGAGACGCCGCGCAACCGGGACTTGCTGGCGATGTCCGCCACCCTGTGGCCGCGCTTCGCCTTGCTGACGGCGCTGAACACGCTGCTGATCCTGATCGGCCTGTCGCTGTATTTTCTGCCGGGCATCTGGCTGATGGTGACACTGGCGTTCGGCGAATATTTGCTGGTGCTGCGCGGCATGGCGCCACTGGCGGCGATGAAGGAAAGCCTGCGCCTGACCCGCGGCAATTTTCTGCGCATCCTGGTGTGCATTCTCTGCGTGATGGGCCCGTTGTGGCTGCTCAAGGGCGCGACGCTGACGGTTTACCCGGAGCCGCAGAACGCGGTTATTGCGCTGCTGATCGACAGCGCCCAAAGCTTTCTGCAGTTGTTCACCAGCGTGGTGTTGTTCCGTCTGTTCATGTTGATCAGCGATGTGCCGGAGAAAATCGATCGGCCGCTATGACTGCCTCAGACGCAGCCTTCGGCAGCTGCTGCAGGCGGTCTTACGGCTAATGGATGGGCAGGCGGTTTAGGCTCGGTTATCCTCGGTCCATCTTTTGTAACGCCATAAGCCGAGCCATGACCCGTCTGCTGCGCTACACCCTGCTGGGCTTGCTGATTGCCATCAGCCTGACCGGCCTGCTGATTTACCACCTCACCTGGCGCCCGGAGGCCAGGGAAACCGCGCCGGTCAGTTGCAATGCTCAGGCGCCCACGCTGGTGGCCGGTCAGGCGTTGAAGGTGATGACGTGGAACGTGCAATACCTGGCGGGCAAACGTTATGTGTTCTGGAATGACCTGGCCGCTGGCACCGACGAAAATCCCACGCCCGCCGACATGGCCTTCAGCCTCGATGAAGTGGCGCGGGTAATCCGCGACGAGCAGCCCGACATCGTGCTGTTGCAGGAACTCGACGACGGCGCGAAGACCAGCGACTACCAGCATCAGCTCAAATTACTCCAGGAGCGGGTCGCAGACCTCTATCCATGCAGCACTTCTGCGTTCGACTGGAAAGCCGAATTCGTGCCTGAACCGCATGTTTTCGGCAGCGTTGGCCGCCAGTTGGCGACCCTAAGCCGCTACCGGATCGACCACGCTGAACGCCTGCAACTGCCTACAGCACAGCTCGACTTCATTCGCCGTCAGTTCGAGCCGAAAAATGCCTTGCTGGTCGCCTATCTGCCGTTCGGCAAGGGTGGGCAGATGGCCGTGGTCAACACGCACCTTGAACGCGCCAGCCAACCGGACGACACGCTGCAGGCGCAAGTGACTGCCACCGCCAAAGTCCTCGACAGGTTCGAAAGTCGCGGCACGCCGTGGTTGATCGGGGGTGACTTCAACCTGTTGCCGCTGGGCCAGTACCGACGCTTGTCCGACGAACAACGGTCACCGTATTCCGCCGACAGCGTCCTGCATGTGCTGTGGGACAAATACCCGATGATTCCGACCAACAACGAAGCCAGCGGGGTCGATCGCGCACGGTGGCTGACTCATTACCCCAATGACCCAGGCCTGAATGGCCCGGATCGCACCGTTGACTACCTGTTCTACAGCCCACGGATCAAGCGGGTCGAAGCGACGGTGCGGCAGGACGATACCTTGCGAATCTCCGATCATTTGCCGGTGATTGCCCGGTTTTTGTTGCCGGCTGCTCCGTGAAGTTGGCCGCTAGGTTTTGCGCGGTTTGATCCGCGCAGTCGCCTCGGCCACCAGCGGGTCATCCGGCCAATAATGTTTCGGATACCGTCCCTTCAGATCCTTCTTCACCTCGGCATAGGTACTGCGCCAGAAGTTCGCCAGGTCCTGCGTGACCTGCACCGGCCGGCGCGCAGGAGAGAGCAGATGCAATTTCACCACCTGCCGGCCTCCGGCAATCCGTGGCGTCTCGGCCAAACCAAACAACTCTTGCAGGCGCACCGCGAGAATCGGCGGCTGTTCGCTGTAATCCAGCCGGATCGAAGAACCTGACGGCACGCTCAGGTGCTGCGGCGCCAGCTCGTCCAGCCGCTGCGGTAGCGGCCAGGGCAGCAAATTACGGATGATGCTCGACAGGTCGAGATTGCCGAAGTGGCTGAGCCGCGAGACTTTGCCAAGATAAGGCATCAGCCAATGTTCAAGGCTTTTCAGCAGCGCGGCGTCACTGACATCCGGCCATTGGCTCTCACTTTTGCTACCAAGGTCCAACTGGCGCAGCAAGGCGACTCGCGCCTGCCACTGACGCAGTTCCGGCGTCCACGGCAATAATTCCAGGCCTTTGCGGCGTACCAGATTGACCAGTGCCTGACTGCGCGCACCTTCGTCGAGACCAGTCAGCGGCTCACGGCTGAGGATCAATTCCCCGACCCTGCGCTGACGCTCGGCGCGCAGCACGCCTTCACGCTCGTCCCAGTCCAGTTGGTCGACCTCACGCACCTGCTCGGCCAGCACGGTGTCGAACAGCGCCGGATCGAAGTCCGCCGCCAGGTAAATTCGCTCTTCACGCTGGCCCTGACGACTGCCGAGATCGGCGATCACCAGCCACGTTTGCTTCATCAAACTGTCGGCTTCGGCGAACAACGCCGCACGCCCGTTGGCCAGCCTATATTCCGCGCCGCCGGCCCGCCGTTGCTGGGCGACACGATCCGGATAGGCCAAGGCCAGCAATGCGCCGAGCCAGCGCGGATGATCAGGATCGCTGACGGGCTCGGTCGCTTTGCCGCGCAGATAACCGCGATACTGCCGCGCCAGTTGCCGGGCTCGCTGTACGCCACCCTGGGCACCGCGCACGGCACGTTCCTCGCCCGACAACAGCACCAGGCGGCTGTGCAGATCTGCCCCGGCACCGCGCAAAATATCGCGCTCGCCGAGCAGTGCGGCGACGTCGCAGGCCATTTGCGCCAGACCCAGCGCTTGCCCACGCAACAGCAGATGGGCAATGCGCGGGTGCGCCGGCAGTTCAGCCATCGCTTGGCCGTGACGGGTCAGCGCATCACCGTCGAGCGCGCCGAGTCGATCAAGCAAATCCTGCGCCTGTGCATACGCCGCCGTCGGCGGGATATCCAGCCACACCAGTTGCCCCGGCGTCACGCCCCAACGACCCAATTGCAGAGCAAGACCGGCCAGGTCCGCCG
>JALYPE010000576.1 GCA_030856525.1 Pseudomonadota bacterium
TCGCTCCGGTCCTGCTCCGTGGGCCCGCCGCCATCGGCCATCCATGGCCGGGGGCGGCTAACCCGGCATCCATGCCGGGTTGCCCACTGCGCAGAACCTCCACTCAGCCTCCCGACGGGACGCTAACCGCCACAGCCGCCGAGGCGGCCTGATAGCCGACCTGGCTGGGAGTTGGTCCGCGTTCCAAAGGTGGGAGCCAGCCTGCTGGCGATGGCGCCTGAGCAATCCAGGTGCGTCAGCGAAACAAATTGGTCCGCGCCAACTCGATCACCTCATCGCCACGCCCGCTCATCACCGCTTTGAGCATGTACAAACTGAACCCCTTGGCCTGCTCCAGCTTGATGGTCGGCGGCATCGCCAGCTCCTGCGTTGCCGTCACGACATCCACCAGCACCGGCCCGTCATGCGCCAGTGCGCGGCGCAAGGCCGGTTCCAGGTCTTGCGATTCTTCAACCCGAATCCCCAGCACCCCCATCGCATTGGCCATTGCTGCGAAGTCCGGGTTGTGCAGATCGGTGCCTGTGTCGAGCATGCCGCTGGCTTTCATTTCCATGGCGACGAAGCCGAGCGAGGCGTTGTCATACACAATGATTTTCACCGGCAGCTTCAACTGCGCCAGCGAAATGAAATCCCCCATCAGCATGCTGAAGCCGCCGTCGCCGGACAACGAAATCACCTGCCGGTCCGGGAACGCCGCTTGCGCACCGATCGCTTGCGGCATCGCGTTGGCCATCGAGCCGTGGTTGAACGAACCCAGCAAGCGGCGTTTGCCATTCATCTTCAGATAGCGTGCAGCCCACACCGTCGGGGTGCCGACGTCGGCGGTGAAAATCGCGTCGTCATCGGCCAGTTCGCTAAGCAGACGGGTGACGTATTGAGGATGAATCGGCCGCCCGGGCGCGGAGGGCTGCGCCAGATCGTCCAGCCCTTTGCGCGCCTTTTCATAGTGCTTGAGCGACGACTCGAGGAAACTCCGGTCAGCGCGATAAGGCAGGCGCGGCAGCAACGCGGCGAGGGTTTCGCTGACGTCGGCGGCGATGCCCAGGTCCAGCGTCGTGCGGCGGCCGAGGGCCTGCGGGTCGTGGTCGATCTGAATAATGGTCGCGTCGGTGGGGTAGAACTGGCGGTAAGGGAAATCCGTGCCGAGCATCACCAGCGTGTCGCAGTTGAGCATCGCGTGATAACCGGAGCTGAACCCGATCAACCCGGTCATGCCGACATCGAACGGGTTGTCCCATTCCACGTGTTCCTTGCCGCGCAACGCATGCACAACCGGCGCGCCAAGGGCATCGGCCAACGCCACCACCTGGTCATGGGCGCCCGCGCAACCGGCGCCGCACATCAGCGTCACGGCCTTGCTCTGGCTCAGCAGTTCGACCAGCCGATCAAGGTCATTCGGTGCGGGCAGGGTGCGCGGTTTCGACAGCATGGGCCACGGCTTGAGGTTGTCTTCGACTTCCTGCAACGCGACGTCACCCGGGATCACCACCACGGCCACGCCACGATTGAGGATCGCACTGCGCATGGCGCGATGCAGCACCTGGGGCATCTGCGCCGGGCTGCTGACCAGTTCGACGAAGTGGCTGCACTCCTTGAACAATTCCTGCGGGTGGGTTTCCTGAAAGTAATTGAGGCCGACTTCCGACGAAGGGATTTGCGCGGCGATGGCCAACACCGGGACATGGTTGCGGTGGCAGTCGAACAGGCCGTTGATCAAATGCAGATTGCCCGGCCCGCAGCTGCCGGCACACACCGCCAGCTCACCGGTCACGGCCGCGTCGGCACCGGCCGCGAATGCCGCGACTTCCTCGTGGCGCACGTGCATCCACTCGATGCTGTCCATGCTGCGCAGCGCTTCGGTGAGGCCGTTGAGGCTGTCACCGGTGAGTCCCCAGATGCGTTTGACGCCGGCCTGTTCCAGGGTGGTTGCCAATTGCTGGGCCAGGGTGATTTTCGCCATGAGGTGCTCCCGCTTAATGAGTGTCCTTGGTTACAAGGGACAGCGGCGGGGCGTCCATGACTCCCGGCGATTTGATCGGGATCGGTTTGCGCATCAGCGTGCCGACCACCAGCGCGCCCGATAGAGACAGCAAACCCGCGACCCACAGCAACACGCTGAAACCACCAACAAAGGCCTGGCGGGCCAACGGTTCAATCAACGCACGCGCCGCTTCAGGCAACAGGTTCATCGCCGCCGTCATGTCACCGGCGACCACCCGTGATGCAATCTCCTGTGCGTGATCAAGCCACTGGCCACCTTGCGCCAAGAGGCTGTCACGCAACAGTTGCTCGGTATGGCTCGCCAGCAACGCGCCGTAGACACCGATGCCCAGGACGATCGCACTGAAGCGCATGGTGGTGCTCATGCCCGAGGCCATGCCCGTGCGCTCGCGCGGCACGCAGGCCATGATGTTTTTTTGCGTGTCGCCATTGAGCAGGCCGGCACCGGCGCCCGTGACCGCAATCGCCAGTGCGAAAACCGCATAGCCGCCGCTGCTCAGCGCCCAGGCGCTGAGCAGGTTGCCGCTGCCGACCAGCGTCAGGCCTGCAGCCATGATCGTCGCAGGGGCGCATCGACGCGCCAGACGCACGCCGATGCGCGGAAAGATCAGCATGGTAACGGCGAACGGCAGCATGCCCAGACCCGAGGCG
>JALYPE010000584.1 GCA_030856525.1 Pseudomonadota bacterium
GATTCATCCCGGGGCTGCCGATGAAATAGCCGACAAAGGTGTGGCTCGGGCGCTCGAACAATTCCCGTGGCGTGCCGAATTGCACGATCTGTCCGCCGTACATCACCGCGATCTTGTCGGCAAACGTCGACGCTTCGAGCTGATCGTGGGTGACGTAGACCATGGTGATGTTGAATTGCTCGTGGATCTGCTTGAGCTTGCGCCGCAGTTTCCATTTCAGGTGCGGGTCGATCACGGTCAACGGCTCGTCGAAAAGGATCGCCGAAACGTCGTCGCGCACCAGTCCGCGGCCCATGGACACTTTCTGCTTTTCATCAGCGGTCAGATTGCGCGCTTTTTTGCTCAGCAGCGGCTGGAGGTCGAGTACCTCGGCAATTTCCTGCACCTTGCTATGAATTTTCGCCTCGGCCATGCCCTGATTTCGCAGCGGGAAGGCCAGGTTGTCGAACACGGTCATGGTGTCGTAGACCACCGGAAACTGGAAAACCTGCGCGATGTTGCGCTTCTCCGGGGTCAGCTCGTTGACCACTTTGCTGTCGAACAACACCTGGCCCTGAGAGGGGCTGAGCAATCCGGAGATGATGTTGAGCAAGGTCGACTTGCCGCAACCCGATGGCCCGAGCAAGGCGTAGGCGCCGCCCTGCTCCCAGACGTGATCCATCTCGCGAATCGCATAATCGTCGGGCCCGGTCGGCGTGCGGGTGTAACTGTGGGCGAGGTTCTGCAAGCGAATTTCGGCCATCAGGCAACCCTCGCGATGCGCCGACCGGGGGCCTGGACCAGCCGTCCCTGCGCATCGAACACAAACAGTTTATGGGTGGGGATGTAGATGCGAATCGGCGCATCGACGTCGTATTCGTGAACGCCCGGCAAGTGCAGCACCAGCAGAAAATGTTCGTTGCGCACGTGCAGGAAGGTTTCCGAGCCGCTGATCTCGGCGACTTCCACGGTCACCGCCAATTCCAGGTCATCGTCGTTGCTCGGCACCAGCGATATGTGGCTGGGGCGCACGCCAAAGCGGAACTCGCCCTCGCCCACCGGGCGCAGGTCGACGTTTAACGGGAAGTGCACGAAGTTGGCGAAGCTCACCTCGTTGCCGACAATACGGCCGGGCATCAGATTGATCGGCGGTTCGCTGAACAATTCGGCCGCCAGCACGGTTTGCGGCTGGTGATAAACCTCGGACGATTTGCCGCTCTGAATCACCCGGCCCTCGTGCAAAATGGTCGTGGTGCCGCCCAGCGCCAGCGCCTCGTTGGGTTCGGTGGTGGCGTAAATCGCAATGGTGTGCCGCGCCTTGAACAGCTCGCGCATTTCCTGACGCAGTTCTTCACGCAGTTTGTAATCGAGGTTGACCAGCGGCTCGTCGAACAGGATCAGCTCAGCATCCTTGACCAGCGCCCGGGCCATCGCCGTGCGCTGCTGTTGCCCGCCGGAGAGTTCCAGCGGGTGGCGCTGCAGAAACTTCTCTATTCGCAGCATTTTCGCGGTTTCCAGCACTTTGCTCTGGATCACTTCGTTGGAAATACCGCCCTGGCGTAATGGCGAGGCGATGTTTTCAAACACTGTCATGGTCGGGTAGTTGATGAACTGCTGATAGACCATCGACACGTTGCGCAGACGCACCGGGCGCTGGGTGACGTCGACGCCGTTCATCAGGATGCGCCCGCTGTCGGGCTTGTCCAGACCGGCCATCAGGCGCATCAGGCTGGTCTTGCCCGACAGCGTACGGCCGAGCAGGACGTTGAACGATCCGGGTTCGAAATTCAGACAGGCATCGTCGATCCAGATCTGGCCCTCAACGGTACGGCTGACGTGCTCCAGGGTGAGTGACATGGCTCGGCCTTTTTATTTTTGGGAGTCAAGCAACCGAAATGACAGAGCGACATTCGTGCCAGAAATGGCAAGCCGTTGATCTGCTTACAGATTGTCCGATTTACAGGAAGAACCGCGTTCGCTGCTGAACAGAAATGAACAACCAAGGCTGAACAACTGAACACTGCGCCGGTTGACAATGAACAATAGTGAACAACACTCTATGGACCGTTCACTGACCCTTGTAGGAGCCGGCTTGCTGGCGATGGCGATGGC
>JALYPE010000593.1 GCA_030856525.1 Pseudomonadota bacterium
AGCGGATGCTCATGGTTGACGGGTCACGCGTTGTACTTTCAGCGCCTCACCGACTAGCCATTGGCGAAAGCTGACGATGTGCGGCTGCGATTCAATCCCCTTGGGGCAGACGAAGTAGTAAGCAAGCGGCGATGGAAGCGACACATCGAACAGTCGCACTAAACGGCCATCGCTGATTTCGTTCTCGACATGCCCGCTGCGCACCAATGCAACGCCCTGGCCGAGCAAGGCCGCCTCGACCGTCATATTGGTATCGCCAAATCTGACGCTTTCCTGGAGCGGCAAATAGGCCAGCCCAACGGCTTGAAACCATACCTCCCACTTGGGCACCAACTCGGCACCCTCCCGCGTCAGCAGCGGGAAATGCAACAGTTCTGCGGGGCTCTGCGGAGTCCCGACGCGCCGCAACAGTTCGGGGCTGGCCACGGGAAATACCTGCTCCCCAAACAGAAACTCGGAATGCAGACCGGGGTAATTGCCCTTGCCGAGCCTGATCGCAACATCCGCCTGGCCGTGAGAGAAGTGGATTATTTTATCCGTGGTGTCCAGCGAGACCAACAGCTCGGGGTGCTGACGAGAGAGGCGCGGCAACCGTGGCAGCAGCCATTTGAGAGCGAAGGAATAGGTGGTGCTGACGCTGAGTCGAACCCTGTCTTTTTGCTCGCGCAAATCGCCCAAAGTTGCCTCCAGACTGATGAAAAACTCCCGCACGACTGGCGCCAGCGCAGCCCCCGCTGCCGTGAGGCGTAACGCCTTGCCACGTTCAAACAACTGCACTCCCCAAAGGGCCTCAAGATGCTTGAGCTGGTGACTGACCGCGCTTTGAGTCACATGTAGCTCCTGTGCGGCTGAAGTGAAGGTCGAGTGCCGGGTGGCAACTTCAAATGCGCGCAAAGTCGCGGTGGGCGGCAGGTCTCTCATGAGGGCAGTATCCAACCAGTTATCGGAAAGCGCGTACATGAACGCTAGCTCATGATAGCGCTAGACTCACCCGAAACGTCACTTCAGCGCAATTGAAACCAGGTCGTTTTCAGTTGCGTGTATTTGTCAAAGGCATGCAGCGACAGATCGCGACCGAAACCCGACTGCTTGCCGCCCCCAAACGGCACTGACACGTCCAGGGCATCAACGGTATTGACCGAAACCGTACCCGCATTCAAGGCGCGCGCCACACGATGGGCGCGATTGAGATCATCGCTCCAGACCGAAGCCGCCAGGCCGTAGATGCTGTCGTTGGCTTGCTGGATGGCCTCCTCCTCAGAGTCAAAGGCGCTGACCGCCAGCACAGGACCAAACACCTCATCCCGCGAAAGGCTCATGGTGCTTTTCACGCTGGCGAAGATGGTCGGCTGAATGAAGTTCGATGAACCGTTGATGCTCAACTGCTCACCACCGCACACCAGCGTGGCGCCTTCAGCCCGCGCCTGGCTGATTGCTTTGATGATGCGAGTGGTTTGCTCACGGTCGACGATGGCCCCTGCGGCGCTCCCCGGGTTCAGAGGATCTCCGGGCATCCACGCACGCGATTTGCTGATCAGGCGCTCCATGAATTCGTCGTGGATGGAGCGTTGCACATAGAGGCGGGAGTTGGCCGAGCACACTTCGCCCTGGTTGAAGAAGATGCCGAAGGCGGCTTTCTCCGCGGCCAGGTCCAGGTCCTGGCAGTCATCGAACACCAGGCTGGGGCTCTTGCCGCCGCACTCCAGCCAGACCTGCTTGAGGTTGGACTGGGCGGAATACTGCATGAAGTACTTACCGACCTGAGTGGAGCCGGTGAAGACCAGGCAATCGACGTCAGGATGCAAACCCAAAGCCTTGCCAGCGCTCTCGCCAAGGCCCGGCACCACGTTCAGCACGCCTTCGGGAATACCTGCCTCCAGGGCAAGCTGGCCCAGGCGCAGGGCGGAAAACGGCGACTGCTCGGCAGGTTTGAGGACCACGCTGTTGCCAGCGGCCAGTGCAGGTGCCAGTTTCCACGCGGCCATGTCCAGCGGAAAATTCCACGGCACCACGGCAGCAATAACCCCCAACGCTTCGCGTGTAATGGTGGCCAGCGCGTTGCGGGCGGTGGGCGCGACCTGATCGTAGACCTTGTCGAGGGCTTCGCCGTACCAGGCGAAGACATGCGCGGCGCCGGGAACATCGACG
>JALYPE010000660.1 GCA_030856525.1 Pseudomonadota bacterium
GAAGGCTGCGCTATCTTCACCGACGTTACGCCGACGTCCTCACATGTGCCAACGGAAACAGCCGCTTGAAGTTCTCAGTGGTCTGCTCTGCAAATCGCTCAAACGACTCGCCCCGCAGCATCGCCAGAAACTCTGCCACTTCGCACACATATTGCGGCAGGTTCGGTTTACCGCGATGGGGAATCGGCGCGAGATATGGGGAGTCGGTCTCAACGAGCAGGCGGTCGGCAGGCACCTTGCTCGCCACATCGCGCAGAGCATTCGCATTGCGGAAAGTGACAATTCCAGACAGGGAAATGTAATAGCCCATGTCCAGAGCCGCCTTGGCCATGTCCCAGTCTTCAGTGAAGCAATGCAGCACGCCGGCCTGCGGCAATGCCGCCTCGCGCAACAGATCGAGGGTGTCAGCCCGCGCACCCCGCGTGTGAATGATCACCGGCTTGCCAGTTTGCTGCGCCGCCTGCAGGTGCAGGCGAAACGATTGCTGCTGCAATTCTGCCGCTTCGGGTTCGTAGTGGTAATCGAGGCCGGTTTCTCCGATGGCTACTACGCGGGGATGATCGAGTTCACGCAGCAGCCAGTCCAGCGCGGGCGCGGCACCGGGTTGGACATCCAGCGGATGCACGCCGACGGAACAGTCGACGTCGTCATAGCGCTCGGCCAACGCTTTGACGTCGGCCGCATTGTCGACGCTGACGCCGATACACAAAAAGTGCCCTACGCCTCGCGCCCGGGCGGCATCAAGTGCGGCATCCAGGGAGCCGTCATGGGCGGCGAGGTCGAGGCGATCGAGGTGACAATGGGAATCTACAAGCATAGGAAGACGGCAACTTACATCGTGTGAGTGGGACGGTCGGAGTTCAGCGCCCCGGCCAGATGGGTTTCGATGCGACTGCGCGCGGTGTTGTCCCCATCGTTGAACTGCACGCCAACGCCGGCGGCCCGGTTTCCTTGCGCTCCTTTGGGGGTGATCCAGGTGACCTTGCCAGCCACAGGAATTTTTTCCGCCTCGTCCATCAGGTTCAGCAACATGAATACCTCATCGCCCAACTTGTAACTTTTGTTGGTCGGGATAAACAGGCCACCATTCTTGATGAACGGCATGTAGGCTGCGAAAAGCACGGACTTGTCCTTGATGGTCAGGGACAGAATGCCATTGCGCGGCCCCTGATTAACGGCTTCATTCATGCTGGCCTCCAGTGCAGATGCTCAAAGTCTAGTCACTTCTGGCCGGGCAGTGATGCCCATTGCACCAGCAACGCTTCCAGCAACAATACCCGGTTGAGATTGGCCTTGCTCATGACTTTCTGACGCTGGGCGAGGATCCAGTCCTGAATGTTCAGAACCTTGCCCTGCCCGGACTTTTGCGCCAGATACTGAATCACTTTGCGCATATCGGCCAATCCCAACCCGTCTTCATCCTGGGTCAGTTGATAACGCAGAATCAGGCTCGACCAGTCGCAGAACCAGTCGAACAGCAACAACAGCGGAATCGCATTCCAGCCTTCAGCCAGTTGCGTCGGCGATTGTTGCTGCTTGAGTAATTTTTTCACACCGTCGACCACCAGCGCGCGCTGCTCGCGCACCCCTTGGGTCTGCAGATTGACTGCAGCGAGCGGTGAACCGGCGGCCAGAGTGAGCAGCTCGACGCGCTCATCGTGCGAACAGTCCGGCAGGGCTTTGGCCAGCCAGGCTAGGCTCATCGCTTCGCTGGGCAACGGACACGCCTGCTGCACACAGCGGCTCTTGATGGTCGGCAGCAATCGACTGGTCTGATGGCTGACCAGCAACAACACCGTGTCACCGGACGGCTCTTCGAGGCTTTTCAGCAGGGCGTTGGCCGCGTTGACGTTCATCGACTCGACCGGCTCGATCAGCACCACTTTGCGCCCGCCCATCTGCGCGGTTTGCACGACGAAACTCACCAGATCGCGAACCTGATCGACCTTGATCGCCTTGTCGGCTTCTTCCGGTTCCAGAACATAATTGTCGGGATGGCTGCCCGCCCTGAGCAGCAGACAGGACTTGCACTCGCCACACGCACCCTGCGCCGTCGGCCGTTGGCACAGCAGGCTGGCCATCAAACGTTCGGCCAGCGCACGCTTGCCAATCCCTGCCGGGCCGTGCAGCAGATACGCGTGCGCATGTTGCTTGCGCCCGGCAAACTGTCGCCAAAGGTCATCCTGCCACGGGTAGGCTTCAGCCACGGGCCAACTCCAGCAAACGCGGCAGCAAGGCATCAAGTGATCGCTGAACCTGCGTCAACGGCTGAGCGGCGTCGACCATTACATAGCGTGCAGGGTCGGCTTCCGCACGCTTTAGAAAGGCGTTGCGTACCGCATCGAAAAACGTCCGGCCTTCGAGTTCAAAACGGTCCAGGCGACCGCGGGCGCTTGCGCGGGCGAGGCCTGTTTCTACAGGCAGATCGAAAATCAGGGTCAGGTCCGGGCGCAGATCGCCCTGGACAAACGCCTCAAGCGCGGCGATGCGCTCCAGCGATAATCCGCGACCTCCGCCCTGATACGCGTAGGTCGAATCTGTAAAACGATCGCACAGCACCACTGCACCGCGGGACAGGGCCGGGCGAATGACCTCGGCCAGATGCTGCGCGCGAGCGGCAAATACCAATAGCAGTTCGGTGTCGGGATTCATGGTTTCGTCAACGGGCGCCAGCAGCACCTCGCGGATCCGCTCGGCCAACGGCGTACCGCCCGGCTCACGGGTCAGCACAACCTCGATACCGGCGGCGCGCAGACACTCGGCGAGGTATTCGCGGTTGGTGCTCTTGCCAGCACCTTCGGGACCTTCCAGGGTTATAAACAGGCCAGTCACAGGCAGTCCTTAATCAGATTATTGCGCGCGATGCGGTGCGGAAGTGTCCGGCCCGGCTGCTGAATCAGGCTCGGCGACGGGCGCCGGCAGTTGCGACGAAGCCTCGGAATCGGGATTGGGCGACGCTGGCGGAACCGGTTCTTCGTCATCCGCCGCAGGCTCCGCTCCCGGCGTTTGCGGAGCCGGGCTGGAGCGATAGTCGGCGCGGCGTTTGAGCTGGTACTCGCGCACGGCGTTGTTATGGGCGTCAAGATCGCTGGAGAACACATGGCTGCCATCACCGCGGGCGACGAAATACAGACTGTTGCCAGCCATTGGATTCAGTGCCGCGTGGATCGCTTCGCGGCCGACCATCGCAATCGGTGTCGGCGGCAGACCGGAAATCACATAGGTGTTGTAAGGCGTCGCTTCCTTCAGATGAGCGCGAGTCAATTTGCCATTATAGCGATCACCGAGGCCGTAGATCACGGTCGGATCGGTCTGCAACAACATGCCCATTTCGATGCGACGCACAAACACCCCAGCGATCTGACCACGCTCCTGCGGCACACCGGTTTCCTTTTCTACCAGCGAAGCCATGATCAGCGCCTGATAGGGTTCGGTATACGGCACATCCGCTGCGCGTTGCGCCCACTCTTTGGCAAGCACCTCATCGAGGCGATCATAGGCCTTCTTCAGCAGCTCGACGTCCGTCATTCCGCGCACGAAGCGGTAGGTATCGGGGAAGAAACGGCCTTCCGGGAAAATCCCCTTGTGCCCGAGTTTCTCCATGACCTGGCTATCGCTGAGGCCACTGAGGGTCTGCTCGATTTTGGCCTCTTTGGCCAAAGCAGCGCGCACCTGATGGAAATTCCAGCCTTCAACCAGGGTCACGCTGTACTGAACCATTTCACCGCGCTTCCACACGTCGATCAGATCATCGACGGACATGCCAGGCAGCATGCGGTATTCACCGCTGTGCAAGGGTTGTTTGGCCAGATTGAAGCGCCAATACACGCGCAGCCAGAACGAATCCTTTATGAGGCCGTCGGCCTCAAGTCGAATGAGTGTGCGGTTCGGGGTCGTGCCTTTCGGCACTTCCAGCAGTTCTTCCTGAGTGACAT
>JALYPE010000667.1 GCA_030856525.1 Pseudomonadota bacterium
CCGACACCCTCTACCTGGAAGCGCTCGCGCAAAACGCTGCAGATGAAAATACCCGGATCTTCATTAAATGGCGCGCGCGAACCGGATTGCCGTTGAACCAGGCGGCCGAAGCGTTGGGCGTCAGCGCTCGCAGCATCACGCGTTACAGCAGCGGTCGCGAAGCCGTACCGCGTTCACTGGCGCTGGCTTGCCTGGGGTGGGACTGGTTGCAACAGCAAGCTCAGCCGGCCAAAGCGGCCGAGGACATCGGCCGCTACACCGTCACCCGCAAACGTTAACCGGCATCCGGCTTCGGCCGCTCATAACGGGCGTTGAATGCCTGCACGAAGCCATTACGCAGGATCTGCAAAAATGCCTCAAACGCGTTGACGTCCTGCTGGTGCACATTGCCGCTCAGTTCAACGCGGGTGGCAAACTGGTTTTTCTGCTGGTTTTTGAGCACGGTTTCGGTGCCACCGACCAACGCTTCCCAGACAGAGCGGAACAGACCTTTATTTTTGTTTTCGACGTCCTGCTGCCAGTTGAAGACGTCGACATCGCGCAGCAGTGGCTTGATGTAGCCCTTCAACTGGGCCTTGTTGGCTTCGGCTTCGATGACCACATCACCGTGGCCGGCATTAAAGTCGAATTTGCCATAGGCCGAAGCAAAGTCGTTCATGCGCTTGAGCTCAATGCCCTTGGCACGCAAGCGAAAATCGAAGTCTTCAAAGTCGCTCAACGGGTCGAACGTGGCCGTGGCTTCCAGCGGCGCGTGTCCCAGCAGCAAGGCCTTGCCCTCGAAGCGGGCGTCGCGCTTGCCTTCGGTGTCGACGACGTTGGTCAGGTTGAAAATGCTCGCGTTGATCTGCGTCGCGTTCATATTGACGGGAGGCTTGGAATTGAAATTGCGGAAGGTGACCTTGCCGTCGTTGATGCGCACCTCGTTCAAGGTGATCGGCGCCAGTTTGCCCAACTGCTCACGCCAGTTGGTGCCCTGACCGGTCTGGGAATTCTGCTTGTTGGCGCCGCCGTCGACGAAGTTCACCTCAGGGTTGAAGAATTCAACTTCTGCCACCACGGCGTGGTCATACCAAAGCGAGTGCCAGCTCACGGCGAGTTCGATCACGGGTGCGTTAACGAAGGGCACCGGCACCTTGCCGTCGACTTTGACGATCTTCAGACCATTGATCTTGTAAGCGCCGCGCCACAGGGCCAGATCGACATCCGTCACCTGACCACGGTAATCGCCCATGTCGGCCAGCTTGTCGTTCAGGTAATCCCGAACCAGATAAGGTAACGCGATATGCAGTGCGATCAGCAGCACGACGAGGCCGGCGAGGACCCACAGGGGCCAACTGTATCTACGTTTCATAATGGCAATTCTCCAGCGGTGTAAAGGCATTGACTGCGCGGTCGGCCGGACGTTCGACTGACTGGACGCCCACGGGCAACAGGCATACCGTTATGGGCTTATCCAACGCTGTACAAGGACCCAGCCATGAGCCGTATTTTTGCTGACAACGCCCATTCCATCGGCAACACGCCGCTGGTGCAGATCAACCGTATCGCCCCGCGCGGTGTGACCATTCTGGCCAAGATCGAGGGGCGCAACCCTGGTTATTCGGTCAAGTGCCGGATCGGCGCCAACATGATCTGGGACGCCGAAAGTACCGGAAAACTCAAACCTGGCATGACCATCGTTGAGCCGACCTCGGGCAACACCGGCATCGGCCTGGCGTTCGTCGCTGCCGCGCGCGGTTACAAATTGATGCTGACCATGCCGGCCTCCATGAGCATCGAGCGGCGCAAAGTGCTCAAGGCCTTGGGCGCCGAGCTGGTGCTGACCGAGCCGGCCAAGGGCATGAAGGGCGCCATCGAAAAGGCCGCCGAAATCGTTGCCAGCGACCCGTCCAGCTACTTCATGCCCGGCCAGTTCGAGAACCCGGCCAACCCGGCGATCCACGAGAAAACCACCGGCCCGGAAATCTGGAACGATACCGACGGCGCCGTCGATGTATTGGTGGCAGGCGTTGGAACCGGCGGAACCATCACCGGTGTGTCGCGATATATCAAGAATACCCAGGGCAAGCCGATTCTGTCGGTCGCGGTTGAGCCGGTGTCGTCACCCGTCATCACCCAGGCGCGGGCGGGTGAGGAAATCAAGCCGATCGCACCGCACAAGGTGCAGGGCATCGGCGCCGGGTTTGTGCCAAAGAACCTCGACCTGTCGATGGTTGACCGGGTTGAGCTGGTGACTGATGAAGAATCGAAGGCCATGGCCCTGCGTCTGATGCAGGAAGAGGGGATTCTTTGTGGGATTTCCTGCGGTGCTGCAATGGCGGTGGCTGTTCGACTGGCGGAAACGCCGGAAATGCAGGGCAAGACGATCGTCGTGATCCTGCCCGACTCGGGTGAGCGCTACCTGTCGAGCATGCTCTTCAGCGATCTGTTCACCGAGCAGGAGAACCAGCAGTAACCGCGAACAGACGGCATCCGATGGGGGAATTGATTCGCGTCAGCCCCCGTTCAGCCAACCCGTGTTATCAAGAGCTTTATTGCGCTTCAATCAATACAGAATATGAAATGTGCAGGTTATTCCGCCGGCCTTGAATGTCTATTATAGCCGGCTGCCGCGTCGGGTACATGGCGTTGAGTAAAGTTTTGATTGACCAAGGAGTTGTTGATGAACGTTTCCCTTGCGGCGAAATCGTCTGTGTTGCTGCTGTTCCTGGGCAGCACGCTGTATGTGCACTTGCGTGGCAAGGCGCGCTTACCGGTCCTGCGGCAGTTTGTTAACCATTCCGCGCTGTTTGCACCCTACAACGCCTTGATGTATCTGTTCTCCCGTGTGCCCTCGAAACCCTATCTGGACCGCAGCGAGTTTCCCGAACTTGATGTGCTGAAGGACAACTGGGAAGTGATCCGCGACGAGGCCATGCACCTGTTCGAAGAGGGCTACATTCGCGCCGCCGAGAACAACAATGATGCCGGTTTCGGCTCATTCTTCAAAAAAGGCTGGAAGCGTTTCTACCTCAAGTGGTACGACAAACCTCTGCCGTCAGCCGAGGCGCTCTGCCCAAAAACCGTGGCATTGGTCAGCAGCATTCCCAACGTCAAGGGCGCCATGTTTGCCTTGCTCCCGGGCGGCAGCCATCTCAATCCGCATCGTGATCCGTTCGCCGGTTCACTGCGTTATCACCTGGGGCTGTCCACGCCGAACTCGAAAAACTGCCGCATCTTCGTCGACGGCCAGGAATACGCCTGGCGCGATGGCGAAGATGTGATGTTCGACGAGACTTACGTGCACTGGGTCAAGAACGAAACCGGGACACCCCGGGTGATCCTGTTTTGCGATGTGGAACGGCCGCTCAGCAATCGCATCATGACCCGCATCAACCGCTCGATCAGCGCCTTCCTCGGCCGCGCCACCGCGCCGCAAAATGTCGAAGAAGAACGGGTCGGTGGAATCAACCAGGCCTACGCCTGGAGCAAGCGCTTCAGCGACAGGTTCAGTGGCGCGGTCAAACAGTGGAAACGCCGGTATCCCAAGGCGTACCGCGTGATGCGTCCGGTGCTCGCAGTGGTGGTGCTGACGTTGTTGGGGTATTGGTTGTTTGGGTGATGAGCCCGCAAGTTTCGACCATTGCCACCGGACACAATATCGTCTGTGAATTTCAGGCCTGTTCAATTGCATTGCAATCCATGACCCGCGCAGGTTATCGTCGGCGCTCCTGTCAAAACCCTCTCAAAAAGATCAGCCCATGCCAGCTCCTTCCTCCACAGCGGTAGTCGATTCAGCGGTCAACGCTGGCGTCTTGCCGTGCGGGAATCAGCAGCCTGCGCAGATCAGTCATTACCCCCCACCTGTCCGTAGCACGCCGGTGTGCGCAGTCGTATCACCGCCGGGCGTTAGCGTTTCGGGCTGATCCGCATTTCTTGCCGATCCCTGCGCGCGCCTGAAAAAACTACTGGATTTCAGCTCCGGCTGAGTTGGCTTTTTGCCTGATTACAGGTGGTATTCATGTTTGTCTTGTCGAAAAAATCCGCACTCGCGGCGGCCTCTACGAGCCTGTTCGTCCTGCTCTGGAGCAGCGGCGCAATCTTCTCCAAATGGGGCCTGGCGCATGCGTCGCCCTTTGCCTTCCTGCTGATACGTTTCGTTATTGCCCTGTGCGGACTGGCGGCGCTGGTACCGCTACTGAAGTTGAAACTGCCCAAGGGCGGCAAGCCGATGCTGTTTGCGATCGCCACGGGCGTGGTGTTGCTGGGGGCTTATCAGATTTTCTATCTGCTGGCCCTTGACCTGAAAGTAACGCCGGGCGTGATGGCAACGATCATGGGCGTGCAACCGATTCTCACCGTGGTGATCATGGAGCGGCAGCGTTCCATCAGCCGGATGTTCGGCCTGTCGCTTGGCCTGGCGGGTCTGGTCATGGTGGTGTATCAGGGCATCGGGCTGGCGGGCATGTCGTTGGCTGGCATGCTCTTTGGTTTGCTGGCACTGGCGAGCATGACGCTCGGCTCGATCATGCAAAAGCGCATCACCGATAATCCGCTCGGCACATTGCCCGTGCAATACCTTGCCGGATTGCTGCTCTGCGGGATTTTCGTGCCCTTTCAGCCATTCCACTTCGAGCACAGCAGCGGCTTTATCGTGCCGGTGTTATGGATGGGATTGGTCGTCTCGGTACTGGCGACCTTGCTCCTGTATCGGCTGATCGCGCGGGGTAATCTTGTGAATGTCACCAGCCTGTTCTATCTGGTGCCGGCGGTGACGGCAGTGATGGATTACCTGATCTTCGGCAATCGGCTGGCGGCATTGAGCGTGCTCGGCATGCTGCTGATCGTCGTGGGGCTGATGTTCGTATTCCGTAAAACCGCTTAAACAACTGCAAGACCAAAAGGCCCGTGGCATCAGCTGCGGGCTTTTTTTATTTGCCCAGCGCATGCTCAGCGCGCACTGAATTCATGAACGCCTGCATTGCCGACGACTGAATGCGATGGCGCCGGGTAATCAGGCCAAACGGTGGCAGGCGCGCTTCGAACTTGATGGGCAGCACCGCGAGCAAATCACGCCCGGGATAATCCTCGACCACCGACACCGGCGTGACGCCCAGCATGTCGGTCTGCTGCACCAATGACAGCAAGGTCATGATCGAGGTGGTTTCGACGATGCTGCTCGGGATGTCGACCCGCGCATTGTGGAACACCTGATTGATGATCGCGCGCATTGGGCTTGGGTGTTGTTGCAGCACCCAAGTCATGTTCTGTAACTCCGCCCAGCTCAGTTGTGTTTCCTTCGCCAGCGGATTTTGCGCACCGGCGATCACGCACAAGGCTTCTTCGCCGAGGCTGTCGAACAGCAGTTCTTCGGCCCGTGCGCCGGCAGGAATTCGCCCCAGCACGATATCCAGCTGATCTTGCAGCAAGGCTTGCACCAGTACGTCGCTGGTGTCGACCTGAATGCTCATCGACAGGCGTGGATGACTTTGCTTCAAGGTGGCGATGGTGCGGGTCAACAAGCCAGAGGCCAAGGCCGGAATGGCGCCGACGGCCACCCGGCCAAGGTTGCCGGATTCGAGTGCCACCAGTTCTTCGCGCATGCCGCTGAGCTCGGCGAAGACCATGCGTGCGTAGTAGGTGACGGTTTCCCCAAACGGGGTAGGGCGCATGCCACGGGGCAGACGTTCGAAGAGTTCAACGCCGAGCAGATCCTCGGCTTCATGCAGCATTTTGGTGGCGGCAGGTTGAGTCATGCCGATGTGATCGGCGGCGCGGCGCAACGAGCCGAATTCCTGCAGCGCCAGCATCAGCCGCAACTGGCGCAGACGCAGGCGACTGTGAATCACGTTGGCATCAGGAATTCGGGTCATGGGCCGCGCTCGAAAAGTGGACTGCGGCAAGCCTGACAACAAATGTCAGGCGTTGCCAGCATTGCCGTGTCACAGCACCGATTTAGGCTTGGCGATGGGCGATTTGCGTAGGCCCAGCACGGTTTGCAGCGCTTTCGAAATCAACGGCCAGAACAGCATCAGCAGCGCTGCCGTGGTCAGGCCGCCCACCA
Source organism: Pseudomonadota bacterium (assembly GCA_030856525.1). Classification (GTDB taxonomy): domain Bacteria; phylum Pseudomonadota; class Gammaproteobacteria; order Pseudomonadales; family Pseudomonadaceae; genus Aquipseudomonas. Next base: position 6,044 of record JALYPE010000667.1, read on the forward strand.
ACGGGTTGGACCAGAAGATGCCGATGTGACCGTCAGAGAACAGCATCGACTGGCGGAACGCATCTTCAGCCTTGTCGCCCAACACCGCAGCCAACACGAGCGGCGCAATCGGGTAGCCGAGTTTCTTGAACAGATAACCCAGCGCGCCAAAGCCCAGCATCAGCACCACGTCGAAGAACGAGTTGTGCACCGAGTAAGCACCGATGGCGCACACCATGATGATGATC
>JALYPE010000559.1 GCA_030856525.1 Pseudomonadota bacterium
CTTATAAGCAAGTGAATCCGCTGGCGTTCGAGCCGGCCATCGCGCCTCACCTGGCCGCGCGGGAAGCCGGGGTGGCATTGACGGTGCAGTCGCTACTCACACCGATGCGGCAGACTCTGGACATGCAGGCGGATTTCACCTTGATCGAAGGCGCGGGTGGCTGGCGCGTACCACTGGCGGATCAAGACAACCTGTCGGACCTGGCGATGGCGTTGAATCTGCCAGTGATTCTGGTGGTTGGTGTGCGCCTCGGCTGCATCAGCCATGCACTGTTGACCGCCGAAGCGATTGCCCGAGATGGCCTGCAGCTGGCCGGATGGGTGGCGAATATCATCGATCCAAAGACCTCGCGGCTGGAGGAAAACCTCGCCACCCTCGCCGAACGACTCCCCGCGCCGTGCCTTGGGCGGGTCCCGAAACTCAAGTTGGTATCGGCTGAGGCGGTGGCTGAACATCTTCAACTGGATCTGCTGGACTAGGCTTTCACTATGACAAGGCACTGTGCCATTAGTGTTTTTGTCGGGCGTTATGCTGTCAGGTCTGCTTCAATGAGTTCTTGTTGATCCCTCAAAGGACGTGTTCTCCATGGAAATCTCAGGAAACACCGCTTTTTATGCCGGTCTGAGCACTATTCAGACTGGGCAGAACCGTGTTGATCAGGCTGCAGGGCAAATCGCCAACAATACGATCGAGCGTTCGGTCACCAGTCAGTCTTCCGAATCGCAAGTCGATCGTCTGCGCTCAGTCGATCGCGCTCAGCAGTCGGACCTCTCCAGCAGCATGGTCGAGATGGCTCAAGGCAAGTTTCAGGTCGAGGCCGGGGTCAGGGTGGCGAAGGCTTCCGACGAAATGCTCGGCACGCTGATTGATACATTTGCCTGATTCCTCGCTGGTTCCCCTATCCGACGCCGCGCTTTTTCGCGGCGTTTTTCTGCGTAAGTCCTTCTCGCTCAACTAATCTTTTTTTCAATACGCTTCGCCTTTGGCGATGGGCTTGCGCATCTGCGTGTCCGGCCAACTGATGGCGTGGATGACGAACGGCGAAAGATCGACGCTTGACAAGGTTTGGGCGTAAACGTATGTTTCAAACAACTGTTTGACCGTCACAACAAATCCATACGGTCGTTCATCCCCGGTTACATCAGCAGAGGTTTATCGCTATGCCTGACTACAAGGCCCCCTTGCGTGATATTCGCTTCGTTCGTGACGAACTGCTCGGCTACGAAGCGCATTATCAGAGCCTTCCGGCTTGTGCAGACGCAACTCCTGATATGGTTGACGCCATTCTCGAAGAAGGCGCCAAGTTTTGTGAGCAGGTATTGGCCCCGCTGAACCGCGTGGGTGACACCGAAGGCTGCACCTGGAGCGAGTCCGGCGTTAAAACGCCGACTGGTTTCAAAGAAGCCTACAAGCAATTCGTTGAAGGCGGCTGGCCGAGCCTGGCGCACGACATCGCGCACGGCGGCCAAGGCTTGCCGGAGTCGCTGGGACTGGCGGTCAGCGAGATGGTTGGTGAAGCCAACTGGTCGTGGGGCATGTACCCGGGCCTGTCGCATGGCGCGATGAACACCATTTCCGAGCACGGTACGCCTGAGCAGCAAGAGGCCTACCTGACCAAGCTGGTATCCGGCGAATGGACCGGCACCATGTGCCTGACCGAGCCGCACTGCGGCACCGACTTGGGCATGCTGCGCACCAAGGCTGAACCTCAGGCCGACGGTTCCTACAAAGTATCCGGCACGAAGATCTTCATCTCGGCCGGTGAACACGACATGGCCGACAACATCGTCCACATCGTCCTGGCCCGCCTGCCGGATGCACCTGCTGGCACCAAAGGCATCTCGCTGTTCATCGTGCCGAAGTTCATGCCGAACGCTGACGGTTCGATCGGTACCCGCAACGCGGTCACCTGCGGTTCCCTGGAACACAAGATGGGCATCCACGGTAACGCCACCTGCGTGATGAACTTCGATGCGGCCACCGGCTACCTGATTGGCCCGGCGAACAAAGGCCTGAACTGCATGTTCACCTTTATGAACACCGCGCGCCTGGGTACTGCGCTGCAAGGTCTGGCACACGCAGAGATCGGCTTCCAGGGTGGTCTGAAATACGCTCGCGACCGTCTGCAGATGCGCTCGCTGACTGGCCCGAAAGCGCCGGAAAAAGCCGCTGACCCGATCATTGTGCACCCTGATGTGCGACGTATGCTGTTGACCATGAAGGCCTTCGCCGAAGGTAATCGCGCGATGGTTTACTTCACGGCCAAGCAAGTCGATATCGTCAAATACGGTGTGGACGAAGAAGAGAAGAAGAAAGCCGACGCACTGCTGGCGTTCATGACGCCGATTGCCAAAGCGTTCATGACCGAAGTGGGTTTCGAATCTGCCAACCACGGCGTGCAGATCTACGGCGGTCACGGTTTCATCGCCGAGTGGGGCATGGAGCAGAACGTACGCGACAGCCGCATTTCGATGCTGTACGAAGGCACCACCGGTATCCAGGCACTCGACCTGCTGGGCCGCAAAGTGCTGATGACTCAAGGCGAGGCACTGAAAGGCTTCACCAAGATCGTCCACAAGTTCTGCCAGACCAACGAAGGCAACGAAGCGGTTCAAGAGTTCGTCGCACCGCTGGCTGCGCTGAACAAAGAGTGGGGCGAGCTGACCATGAAGGTCGGTATGGCTGCCATGAAAGATCGCGAAGAAGTCGGCGCGGCGTCGGTGGATTACCTGATGTACTCCGGCTACGCCTGCCTGGCCTACTTCTGGGCTGACATGGCGCGTCTGGCCGCAGAAAAACTGGCCGCCGGCACCTCGGGAGAGGCGTTCTACACCGCCAAGCTGCAGACTGCGCGCTTCTACTTCCAGCGCATCCTGCCGCGTACCCGCACACACGTTGCAACCATGCTGTCGGGCGCCGGTAACCTGATGGACATGAAGGAAGAGGACTTCGCGCTGGGTTACTAAGACCCGCGCAAGTGCTTCAATGAGCCGCTGCTTCCTCGGGAGCAGCGGCTTTTTTGTGCGCGACATAAATGGCGAAACATTCCACCGAAAAAACCCTAAGAAGAACGCTAACGCTGCCGTTAAAGAGGATGGCGATGTGACATGTGTCACACCCTCTGTGATTTACTGATGGCAGGCACAGTGCCATCTCTTTTTGCCGGGTTGGAGTTTTACCCTTTGTCGCGTCCTTCCGCTGTACGTATCAGTCATTTTCTGCCGTCCCTTCTGCTCTTGGTTGCGGGACTTGCGGCGGCCTACGTCAAGGATCTGAACGTCTTCTTCACCTCGCTGTTCAACGTCTTGCCCACGTTGGTGCTGCTGCTCGGCGGCGCTTACTGCGCGGTATACCGACGCCAGCGCGAACTGTTTCTGATGGTCACGGTGTACATCGCTTACTTCCTGCTTGATACCCAAACCGATTACTACCGCGACAACGGCAAAGTTCGCGCAGACGCCGCCGTGGTGTTCCACCTGTGCTGTCTGTTGCTGCCGTTGTTGTTCGGTGTGTACGCCGCGTGGCAGGAGCGCACCCATTTGTTTCAGGACATGGTGGCGCGTTTCGCGGTGTTGCTGGCGGTGGGCAGTGTCGCGCTCGGGCTGGAACAGAGCTACCCGCAAGCGCTGCTATTGTGGCTGTCGGAGATCCGCTGGCCCGCGTTGCACGGAGCCTGGATGAGCCTGATCCAGCTCGCCTACCCGGTATTTATCGGCGCATTTCTCCTGCTGGGTTGGCAATACTGGCGTAACCCCAGACCCTTGCACGCCGCACAACTGGTCGGTCTGCTCGGATTGTTCTGGGCACTACCGAAGACTTTCATCCTGCCGTTCACGCTCAATATCATGTGCAGCCAGGTCATGTTGATGATTGCTGCAGCGGTCGCTCATGAAGCCTATCAGATGGCCTTTCGCGATGAGCTCACCGGTCTGCCCGGTCGCCGCGCACTGAATGAGCGCATGCAGCGTCTGGGGCGCAATTACGTCCTGGCGATGAGTGATGTCGACCACTTCAAGAAATTCAACGACACCCACGGCCATGACGTGGGCGATCAGGTGCTGCGTCTGGTCGCCAGCAAACTGTCGAAAATCGGCGGTGGCGGCAGGGCGTATCGCTACGGCGGAGAAGAATTTGCCCTGGTGTTTGCGGGCAAAACGCTCGAAGAGTGCATGCCGCATCTCGAAGTCATCCGCGAATCCATCGCGACCTACAATATTCATCTGCGCAATCAGGACCGTCCCCAGGATGACCAACAAGGGCGGCAGCGCCGTGCCGGTTCGGCGGCCTCGAGTGTCTCGGTTACCGTCAGCATCGGCGTCGCTGAACGTGTCGAGCAACGCAATCCGGAAAAAGTCCTGAAGTCCGCGGACGAGGCGCTCTATGCAGCCAAAGGCGCCGGCCGCAACTGTGTGGTGGCGTACGGACGGAATCGTCGTGGCGCGGTGCGCATGGACGCTGCTGCAGGTTGAGTGATGATGGCGCATTCAGCGTCTGCACTGTGATTGTGAGGCGTGGTCGCCGGCAGTAGCTTTGAAGGATCTGCTGCCGGAGAAATGACCATGCCCGAGTACAAAGCCCCCCTGCGCGACATGCGCTTTTTGATCGACCACGTCTTCGATTTTCACAGCAACTATGCTGCGCTCGGCGCGACTGACGCCAGCCCGGACATGGTCAACGCGATTCTCGAAGAAGGCGCAAAGTTCTGTGAGAACGTTCTGGCGCCGCTCAATCGCAGCGGCGACGAAGAGGGCTGCCATTTCGACAATGGCGTGGTGACAACGCCTACAGGTTTCAAGCAGGCTTTCGCACAATACGTCGAGGGCGGCTGGCATGGTCTGGCGGCTGATCCGGCGTATGGCGGCCAGGGTTTGCCAAGCTCCCTGGGCCTGGTCATCAGCGAGATGGTCGGCTCCAGCAACACATCCTGGGGCATGTATCCCGGCCTGACTCACGGCGCAATGTCGGCAATCCACGCCCATGGCACCGACGAGCAGAAAGACACTTACCTCAGCAAACTCACTGCGGGCGAATGGACGGGCACCATGTGCCTGACCGAAGCCCATTGCGGGACCGACCTGGGCATCATCAAAACCCGCGCGGTACCTGCGGCGGACGGCAGTTACGCGATCTCCGGCAGCAAGATTTTCATCTCCGCCGGCGAGCACGACATGAGTGGCAACATCATTCATCTGGTGTTGGCGAAACTGCCGGAGGCGCCAGCAGGCACCAAGGGTATTTCGCTGTTCATCGTGCCCAAATTCCTGCCGGACAGCGCGGGTGAAGCGGGCGAGCGCAATGGTGTGTCCTGCGGTTCGATCGAACACAAGATGGGCATCAAGGCGTCGGCCACTTGCGTACTGAATTTCGATGAGGCGAAAGGCTTTCTGATCGGCGAGGCGAACAAAGGCCTCAACTGCATGTTCACCATGATGAACCACGCGCGCCTCGGCACCGGCATGCAGGGATTGTGTCTGGGCGAAGCGAGCTTTCAAGGGGCGATCAAGTACGCCAACGACCGGCTGCAAATGCGCTCTCTGACCGGGCCGAAAGCACCGGAAAAAGTTGCCGACCCGATCTTCGTCCACCCGGATGTGCGCCGGATGCTGCTGACCATGAAAGCCTTCAACGAAGGCAATCGCGCGCTGACCTACTTCACCGCGCAATTGCTGGACGTCGCGCACCTGAGCGCGGATCAAGCCGCGCGCCAGGATGCCGAGGACTTGCTGGCGTTCCTCACGCCCATCTGCAAAGCCTTCATGACCGACACCGGGCTGGAAGTGACCAACCTCGGCATGCAGGTGTTTGGTGGTCACGGGTACATTCGCGAATGGGGCATGGAGCAGTTGGTCCGCGACTGCCGGATCGCCCCGATTTACGAAGGCACCAACGGTATTCAGGCGCTGGACCTGCTCGGGCGCAAGGTGCTCGGCAGTCAGGGCAAACTGCTGCGCGGTTTCACCAAAATCGTCCACAAGTTCTGCGCCGCCAATGCCGGGCACCCTCATCTGGGCGATTATGTCGCGCAGCTTAACGAGCTGAATCAGCAGTGGGGCGAACTGACGACCAAGGTCGGCATGGCCGCCATGAAGAATGCGGATGAAGTTGGCGCTGCGTCAGTGGATTACCTGATGTACAGCGGCTACATCATTCTGGGTTATCTGTGGCTGCGTATGGCGCTGGTAGCGCAGGCGCAAATTGATGAGGGCGGTGGCGACGCCGATTATTGCCGGGCCAAAATGGCGACCAGCGAGTTCTACTTCAAGCGACTGCTGCCGCGCACGGCTGCTCATCGCGCGGCGATCGAGGCGGGGAGTGAGTGTTTGATGGCACTGCCTGCGGAGTTGTTTGCGCTCTGACGCGTCCGTTTGAAAGTATCGCGGGCAAGTCGGGGTGCCCGCGATTGCTTTTTCACGTGTAAACGTCGATGACCAAAAATTACAAATTGGTCATGGCCTGACCCTATGTGTCGCAAAAGTTGTTGGGTTACACTCGGGCTCAACGAAACACTATTCCCACGAATCACCTGTTTAGATCCTGCGAGGTTTGCCATGGCTGACTACAAAGCGCCCCTGCGCGATATGCGCTTCGTCCTCAATGAAGTGTTCGAGGTCGCCAAGCTCTGGGCCGAATTGCCTGCGCTGGCCGAAACGGTCGACGCAGAAACGGTCGAAGCCATTCTTGAAGAAGCCGGCAAAGTCACCAGCAAAAGCATCGCACCGCTGAGCCGTGCGGCCGATGAAGAAGGTTGCCATTGGGCGGACGGTGCCGTCACCACGCCGGCAGGTTTCCCACAGGCTTATCAGACTTACGCCGAGGGCGGATGGGTCGGTGTCGGTGGCGATCCGGCTTACGGCGGCATGGGCATGCCCAAAGCGGTTTCGGCTCAGGTTGAAGAAATGGTCAATTCGGCCAGCCTGTCATTCGGCCTGTACCCGATGCTGACTGCAGGTGCCTGCCTTTCAATCAACGCCCACGCCAGCGAAGAGCTGAAAGCAGCGTATTTGCCGAACATGTACGCCGGTGTCTGGGCGGGCTCCATGTGCCTGACCGAACCGCATGCCGGCACCGATCTCGGCATTATCCGCACCAAGGCCGACCCTCAGGCCGACGGTTCCTACAAGGTCAGCGGCACCAAGATCTTCATCACCGGCGGTGAACACGATCTGACCGAAAACATTATCCACCTGGTCCTGGCAAAACTGCCGGACGCGCCAGCAGGGCCGAAAGGCATTTCGCTGTTCCTGGTGCCGAAGTTCATGGTCAATGCCGATGGCAGCCTTGGCGCGCGCAACCCGGCAAACTGCGGCTCGATCGAACACAAGATGGGCATCCAGGCGTCCGCGACCTGCGTGATGAACTTCGATGAAGCCGTCGGTTATCTGGTTGGTGAGCCGAACAAAGGTCTGGCGGCGATGTTCACCATGATGAATTACGAGCGTCTTGGGGTCGGTATTCAGGGCCTGGCTACCGGCGAGCGCTCGTATCAGAACGCGGTTGAATACGCTCGCGATCGCCTGCAGAGCCGTTCGCCGACCGGGGCGCAGAACAAGGACAAAGTGGCAGACCCGATCATCGTCCACCCGGACGTGCGGCGGATGTTGCTGACCATGAAGGCGTCGAACGAGGGCGGTCGTGCCTTCTCGACTTACGTAGCCATGCAATTGGACACTGCCAAGTTCAGCGAAGACGCCACCACCCGCAAGCGTGCGGAAGATCTGGTCGCGCTGCTGACGCC
>JALYPE010000740.1 GCA_030856525.1 Pseudomonadota bacterium
CCGTGTTGGGGCGCGATCGGCCGGGCAGAGTGGGTCCTCACCTGGCGCGCGCCGTCGTCCCCCCGCCACGCCTGCTGGCTAAATCGGCCTCAATTTCTGCACCCCTGCACCCATTCCCCGGCAGCGCCTGCTCGGCCTCTCCTGAGCCAACAGGGGGCGAGAAAACCCTACAGAACCCTGCACGCACGCCCTGTTTTCCGAGCAGCCGGGAGCGCGATCCGGAGGCCGTATTTTCAGGTGACCCATGGGAAACAAGTAATTTAGGTATGAGCGGGTGAGGAGTCTGCTGGAGCCCGCGTGCGATGCGGTTTTGAGCACTTACTTCGCAGTAGCTTTTTTGAGTAAGAGGGAAAGTAATTTATCTCTAACTAAATGATTTATATAGATATTTTACTTTCTATTTCTGACCTAGGTAAAAGGTAATGTTATTCCTAGTTATTACTTAAAACTTACCTAATTCAATGACCTAGAAGCCTTATAATTCCTCGCTTTAAGACTGGTCCCGGAAAATCTTACCAAAAATACCAGTTTCCCGTGGGTCAACATAAAAAGTACGACCGCCTATGTGGCGGGAGGTTCTCACTCTCGCACCAGGTCGCTTACACTCAAACTGTCACCGGAACTGCAACCAAACACGCTAAGGCTCAAACCGACTCGTCTGGAGGCGTCAGCCTCGTCTGGCGTAGCGCCTGTTTAATCATCATGCCGCTGAAAATTTGCCTCTAAACGCACTTCATGAGCCCAAGCCGCCATCTCTTAAGTGGTGAGACGGTCGCCCGAAGCTATGTCTAGGGGGCGTTTCGTCACGCGCGTGCACGTGTTTACGTCTCCAAAAGCTCGGACTATCGGGCAACAACGCTCTGCGGCTCACGGCCACTTAAAAGACCCAAAACTGCTAGGTGCAGTGTTCAGTTTCGAAGCCATTCGGTCCCAGCGTAGTGCTAGATGAGCAGCAACAGCTATACCCAGAAGTACTGCAATCACCAAGATCGTAGCCAGGATCCCCCAGCGATTCTGCAACTCAAGTCCTTCAACCATGAGTACCGCCATCTGCGCTCCGCTGATGTATGAGGTTGCAACGACAAAAGACGATATGGCTCTCGGTATGCCGAAATCGCGTGGGCTTAGCCAAGCTACGAGGAACATGATATTCAAACAGAACAGTGCCCATGCGCATAAACCTTGAAGTGCAGGTTTTAGATATCGTATGTAGGGCGATTTAGGCAGGGTGAGATCTGTATAGGTAACGTGTGGGATCCCTGCTATCCGCGCACGTACGCTATAAACGGGCTTTTTACCGGAGGTGATTATATTAAGGGAGACAGAATCACCGGAGTTCGAGAGGTGCGGTGCGATCCGCACGGTGTTATCCGTCGTGGATACCTCCACTGGTATATCGCTAGGGGCGGTGCCAGTGATTCTTGCTGTGATGACTTTCGCGCCATTCTCGAGATTGATTTCGATGGGTTTGTCGAAATCTTTACTCAACACCGCTTTGGAGCCGGTGTTGATCAGCTCAACAGTCGAGGAAAAGGGGGATTCGAGCTTCTTCCCGTCAAGCATTAGCTGAAGGTCATGGATCTGGGAGGCTGGCTCAAGGGAGGTGATGGAATTAAGCCGAAGCTCCATCCCTTTCGAGGACGGATCAGACTGCCAGACCACCGGCACCACGACCCCAAGAATGGATACCGAGAAAGTAACAAGAAACTTCCAGTCCAGAAATTTCCAGTCTAGGAATCGCCAAGCCATAGCAATCACTCCTTCATCCTGAAGCGCAACGGGTGCCTTTCATCGGCTTGTTACGTGCCTTGTTACGTATTTCAGATAAACAAAAGGCCCGCATTGCTGCGAGCCCTTGTTTTATATGGTGCCGGCACCAGGAGTCGAACCCGGGACCTACTGATTACAAGTCAGTTGCTCTACCAACTGAGCTATACCGGCGTGTTAGGGCGACGATTATAGCGATTGGAATTGTTCTGTAAACCCCTGAATTCAGACTATTTTTACGAAGGTGTCATGGGAGGTCCACGAGTGTTGAAAATGCTGACGAGATTCTGCGAAAACGGACATATTCAGCTCAACAAATTCCCGTAATTTATCGCCGAGAAATGCGGCACCTGGGAAACATAGCCAAGCACGGAAAGGTGTTTATGTTGTTTCGGCTTAACGCTTATGCACAACGCGGCATATGCATCTAGCCACTACGGGCGTGTTTGTGGATCAGTTCTCATCTAGCACGCAAATGCCTGTTTTAGCGGTTTTTTATGCGAGTGTACGAAAAGTGAACAGGGTAGTTTCACACCTGAAACAGCTGCAGATATTGGATCCAGTATAATTTCATCAACAGAGTTATCCACAGGATTGCGACGTTTAAGATTTCTCCGCGAGCAACATGAAATTGCGCGGTGTGAGCGGGGTTTCACAAAAGGTACCGAGTCTGACGTCGTAGCCTCGCTCATACAGGAAAAGCGCCCGATCAAGCACCAGCCACAGCTCAAGCGGGCGTCGGAAAAGTCCGCGCAGCAGCTCAAGATTGCGCACTTCGGCCAATCTTTGCCATCCAGCGGCTTCAAGCGCTGACCAATCCTGAGTGTCGGTTGTGGATAACTCTTTCAGCGCGGCCAAATGATGGCAGTAATCAGCGAACGACTTATCCAGCCACGAGCTCGGCAGAGACGGCGTAGGCAAATACTCATCAACACCGCGCAACCCCCGTTGCAGCAGGTCGAATGCGAGACGCCGGGCCATCGAGGTATCGCGCTGACCTCTGACGCGGGCACCGGCGGTAACTGTCTCGCTCGCGGGTAGCGACAGATCGTCGAGTGAAAGCTGCAGGTCGGATCTCAAACCAGCGCGGGAAATTGGCTGGTAAGTGGTAGAGGTGATCCGGTTGTAGCAGCACGGCGCGATCGCCAGTTGTTTGCAACCGGCCTCGCTGGCGAGTTGCATCAACCGAACGTGCAGATCACCGCAAGCGTGCAACGCGACCGGTGTATGCGAGGCGTTTAATAAAGAGGCAACGCCTGGCGCCAGCACATCCTGCTCGACATGCAGCGCATGCAACTGATGACGCTGGCTGAGCGCTTGCCCACTTGTGACCAACGCCGAATCGTGTTCCAGGCAGGTGAGCTGCTGAGAAGGTTGCAACAGCCGTCGACCCAAGTGGCCTTTGCCCGAACACCAATCCAGCCAATGCGTCGCCGCCGCAGTGAACGTCAACCGACTGGCAAACGCCTCGATCTGCAGCCATTTACGGCCCGGCACATCAACGTTCAGGCGATGCCCGGCTGTTTCAAGTTGGAACGAAGGCAACTCACCCACCGCACTCAGCTCAAGCGACATTGCCGCCAGTGCAGCGAAGGGTTCTGGTGCATCGAGAAGTGCAGGCTGGTTGTGCGCGCTTTCTGCATCTTCCAGTGTCCGAGCCCGTAGCCATGCAGCCAATTGCGGGTAGGACGCTTCCCAGGGCAGTTGCAGATGTGTGAACGGCCGAGGTTTCCACAGCGCCTGATGTTCTGTCAGAAACGCACCCAGAGCCGTGAAGCGGGCGAGCAGGTCCTCGCCCGTCAGCACGCAGGAATCAGCGCCCCTGGCAGGCATCGACGCGCAGCCAGCGCTCCAGCAGCTTGAAGCCGCGGACCAGGACAAACGCCATCAGCAGATAGAACATGCCCGCGGCGAAGAAGATCTCCACCGGCAGGTAAGTCCGGGCAATGATGGTGCGGGCCATGCCGGTCAGCTCCAGCAACGTCACGGTGCTGGCCAGGGCGCTGGCCTTGAGCATCAAGATGACTTCGTTGCTGTACGCCGGTAACCCGATGCGGGTGGCGCGCGGCAGGATGATGTAGAACATCGCTTTGGCGCGGGACATGCCCAGCGCCCGGGCGGCTTCGATCTCGCCCTTGGGAATCGCCTGGATCGAACCGCGCAGGATCTCGGCAATGTACGCAGCCGTGTGCAGCGTCATGGTTGCAGTCGCGCACCAGAACGGGTTGCGCAGATATGGCCACAATGAACTGCTGCGAACCGCATCGAATTGCGCCAGGCCGTAGTAGACCAGGAACAGCTGAACCAATAACGGCGTGCCACGGAAAAAGAAGATGTAGGCGTAGGGGAAAGCGCGCACATACCAAAGACGCGATGAGCGCGCGATGCCCAGCGGAATCGCCAGCAGCAACCCGGCGATCACGGCGATGGCCACCAGTTCGAGCGTCAGCGTGGCGCCCTGGGCCAGTTTCGGCAGCCATTTGATGATGACTTCCCAGTTCATTGGGTGCTCCTCGCGAAGCCGCGAGCGGCGCGTTTTTCCATGAAGTGCATGCCGGTCATGGCCAGGATCGTCAGGCCCAGGTACATGAACGCGGCCACCATATAGAAGGTGAAGGGTTGCTTGGAGACCGTCACGCCAATTTGCGCATGGCGCATGATTTCTTCCAGGCCGATCACCGATACCAGCGCGGTGTCTTTCATCAGGATCATGAACAGATTGCCCAGGCCGGGCAGGGCGATACGCCACATCTGCGGCATGATCAGCTTGGTGAAGATGCGAAATTTCGACAGGCCCAACGCGACGCCGGCTTCACGGTGTCCTTTGGGAATGGCCAGGATCGCGCCACGGAAAACTTCCGTGGCGTAGGCGCCGAAGCACAGGCCCAGCGCGATCACGCCGGCGGAGAAGGCGTTGAGTTCAAGGTCGGGTTTGCCGAAAAACTCACCCAGGGCACGCATCAGATTGACCGTGCCGAAGTAGATCAGCAGCACCCAGAGCAATTCCGGAATGCCGCGAACCAGCGTCGAATAAGTCCCGCCAAGCCACTGCAGCGGCTTGTACGGGGAAGTCTTGGCCAAAGCGCCGAGCAGACCGAGCACCAGCCCGAGACACAGGGCCGAGAGTGCCAGTTTCACAGTCATCAGCGCGCCAGCGGCGAGCGCGGGGCCGAATCCGTAGAGATCGATAGTCATGGATTTCTTTTCAATCGCGGCAGGCAATGCCAGTGACCGGCGCCGTCAGGAAACGGCGCCGGTGCGGCAGGTCAGAATCAATAGATGCTGAACGGGAAGTACTTGTCGTTGATTTTCTTGTAGGTGCCGTCGGCAACGATTTCTTTCAACGCGGTATTCAGCCGGTTGCGGATCTCATCGCCTTTACGGACTGCGATACCGATCTTGTCGCTTTCTTCCACCGGATCGCCTTTGAATTCGTAGGACTTGCCGGCCTCGCTTTTCAGCCACTCGTAGTTGACGTATTTGTCAGCCAGGATGCCGTCGAGACGACCGGAGGTCAGGTCGAGGTAGGCGTTTTCCTGGGTGTCGTAGAGTTTGACTTCGACGCCTTCCATGTTGTCTTCCATCCAGGTGCCGGCGAGGGTCGCACGTTGTGCGCCGATCACTTTGCCTTGCAGGGAATCCTTGTCGGTTTTGAATTCGACGTTTTTCGGCGCGATGAATTGCAGTTTGTTGGAGTAGTACGGGTCGGTGAAGTCGACCGCTTGCTTGCGCTCGTCGGTGATCGACATCGAAGAGATCAGGAAGTCGAACTTCTTCGCGTTCAGAGCCGGGATGATACCGTCCCAGTCAGACGTGACCACGGTGCATTCAACTTTCATCTTGGCGCACAGTGCGTCGCCGATTTCCTTGTCGAAGCCGACAACGTTGCCGCTGGCATCTTTGTTATTGAACGGCGGGTAGGCCGCTTCGATGCCCATCTTCAAGGTCTCGGCGGCGGCACCGGCGCTGAACGCCAGGGTGACGGCGGCTGCCAGGAAGATCTTTTTGAAGTTCTGCATGTGGATAGCTCCGTTAGCGGTTGCTGGACATGAATTGTTTGCAGCGCGCCGAAAGCGGGTTGTCGAACACCTGCTGTGGCGATCCTTGCTCTTCTACCAGGCCCTGGTGGAGGAACACCACTTCGCTGGAGACCTGACGGGCAAAGCCCATCTCATGGGTCACGAGCAACATGGTGCGGCCTTCTTCGGCCAATGCACGGATGACATTAAGTACTTCCTGGACCATTTCCGGGTCAAGCGCGGAAGTGGGTTCATCGAACAGAATCACCTTGGGCTGCATCGCCAACGTGCGGGCGATGGCCGCGCGTTGCTGCTGGCCGCCGGACAGTTCGGCGGGGTAGGCGTGGCGCTTGTCGGCGATGCCGACCTTGGCCAGCAAGGCCTCCGCCACTTCGGTGGCCTCGGCTTTGCTCTGACCGAGCACGCGGCGCGGAGCTTCGATGATGTTATCGAGCACGCTCATGTGCGGCCACAGATTGAAGTTTTGAAACACAAAACCGATTTGACTGCGCAAGCGATTGATTTGCTTGCCATCGGCAGCGACCAGTTCGCCGTTCTTCGCGGCTTTGAGCTTGAGTTCTTCACCAGCGACCAGAATCTGACCCTGATGCGGGTTTTCCAGCAGGTTGATGCAACGCAGGAACGTGGACTTGCCGGAACCGGAGGAACCCAGGATCGAGATCACATCGCCGTCGCGGGCGGTCAGCGAGATGCCTTTAAGCACTTCGAGCTGACCGTAGCGTTTGTGCAAGTTGCGGATTTCAAGCGCGGGCGTGGCCTCAGCCATGTGCGTTCCTCATAGTATTTCGCTCCTGCTGTTAGCGGCCTTCCTGGCGAGGCGGCCAAGCTAGCATAGCGTCTGAATGGCAGCCAACAGCGGTTGGGGCGGTAAACGGGTGGCGTGCCGTAGGTTGTCGCATCGGCGCAGCAGACTGTCGCGCTGCTATCAACCGAACAGCCGTTTGAAGGCTTCCTTTAAAGCTGACGCTGCAGGTATCGCGTAAAAAAAGGCGCGATGTTGCCAGCTTTGGCAGGGTGTTGGAAGCGCAATCCGGACAAACGTAGCTGATCTGCACTTTTATGGCGCGAGTGGCTTTTTTTCTTTGTGTTTCTGGTGCGGCTAATCGTCAAAAAAGTGAGTCACAGGGTAACGCTCTGGCAAATTGCCATTAATCTCAATGACTTGCGATGACCGTCCGGTCAGTCCAAAGCCCCCGGGTTTAAAGACTTTGTTACATTTTGGCGCAATTATTGCGTGCAGAATAAGAAACGCCCCGTTGGTTTCTTTTTACGAGAGAGAATTATCAGCGGGATGGATGCACACCGCTTTCCCTTACAAAGGTAGTTTTATGAGCAGTAACCCAAGCTCCAACGGCCTCGAACAGGGGCTCAAACCGCGTCATGTGACCATGCTGTCGATCGCCGGGGTTATCGGTGCCGGCCTGTTTGTCGGCTCGGGCCACGCCATTGCTGCGGCAGGTCCCGCTGTGCTGCTGGCTTATGCGGCGGCCGGCACTTTGGTGGTGCTGGTCATGCGCATGCTCGGTGAAATGGCTGTCGCTTCGCCGGACACCGGCTCGTTTTCGACCTACGCCGATCGAGCGATCGGACACTGGGCCGGTTTTACCATCGGCTGGTTGTACTGGTGGTTCTGGGTGCTGGTGATTCCACTGGAAGCCAACGCCGCTGCGACCATTCTGCATGCGTGGTTTCCGAACATCGCGATCTGGGCGTTCACGCTGGTGATCACACTGTTGCTGACCGCAACCAACCTGTTCAGCGTAAAGAATTATGGTGAATTCGAGTTCTGGTTCGCTCTGATCAAGGTCATTGCGATTGTCGGCTTCATTGCGCTGGGTGTTCTGGCCATTTTCGGCTTCCTGCCGACCAGCCAGGTCAGCGGCGTTTCGCACCTGTTCGACACTCAAGGTTTCCTGCCGAACGGCATGGGCGCAGTGCTCGCTGCCATGCTGACCACCATGTTTTCCTTCATGGGCACGGAGATCGTGACCATCGCGGCGGCGGAGTCCAAGGACCCCGGCAAGCAAATCTCCAAGGCGACCAACTCGGTGATCTGGCGGATCGGCTTGTTCTATCTCGTGTCGATTTTCATCGTCGTGGCGCTGGTGCCGTGGAA
>JALYPE010000758.1 GCA_030856525.1 Pseudomonadota bacterium
CCTTGAGGTTATCCGAGCGGCCTTCGATCAGGCGGGGTGCCAGACCCGCCCACTCCATCGCCGACGCCTCATCGGTGATCAGCGCGTCAGCGACCAGACTGTCAGCCAATGCCCGATGCAACGGCCCGAGCCGAAACATCTGCGGGGTGTACGCTTGCCAGATCACGCTGCGATCCACGGTTTCGACCACGCGGCCGTGTTTGTCGATGCGCTTCAAGGTATCGCGCGCAGGAACCGCCAACAGCCCGCCAACCGGATCATCCGCCAGCTCACCGAGCAGCTTGTCCAGATCATCACGGCTCAGATTGGGCCGCGCTGCATCGTGCACCAGCACCCAGTCGTCATCGTCTGCGCCCAACGCATGCAAATGCAGCAAGGCATTGAGCACCGACCCGGAACGCTCGGCGCCGCCATCAACCCGCTGAATGCGCGAATCGAAGGCGCAGGGCAAATCAGGCCAGTAAGGATCATCCACCGCAAGACTGACCACCAAACCCTTCAGGGCAGGATGATCAAGGAAACAGCCAAGGCTGTGTTCGAGAATTGTGCGCCCGCCCAATTGCAAATATTGCTTGGGACGGTCCGCGGCCATCCGGGCACCGACGCCCGCGGCAGGAATCACGGCCCAGAAGGCCGGTATCGAGGAATTCATTGTGCGAGCTGGTAAAGGGTTTCACCGTCCTTGACCATGCCCAATTCGTGACGAGCCCGTTCTTCCACGGTCTCCATGCCTTTCTTCAGCTCACTGACTTCGGCGTCCATCACTCGATTGCGCTCCAGCAAGCCTTCGTTCTCAGCGTGCTGATCGGCGATCTGCTGAGTCAGCTCGGCCACTTGCGCAAGGCTGCCATTACCGACCCACAGGCGGTATTGCAGGCCCGCCAGCAGCAGGAGCAAAACGAGAAACAACCAATTGGGACTGCGCATCGAATATCAGGTATCCAGTGAAAAAAGACAGCCATGCCAAAACTTTGAAGCATCTGATAGCACGAAGCCTGGAAGACCCAGGCTTGTGCTGATAAGGCATCAGATTAGTGGCAAATCCATCGCTGTCGCGATTTTTTCGACACTATCTGCTGACTTTTTTACAGTCAACGCTTAACCGCGGAACTCGCTGCGGCCGTTGTACTTGGCTTTGCCGTTCAACTGCTCTTCGATACGCAGCAGTTGGTTGTACTTGGAAACGCGATCCGAACGGCACAGAGAGCCGGTCTTGATCTGGCCAGCAGCAGTGCCCACTGCCAGGTCGGCAATGGTCGAGTCTTCGGTTTCGCCGGAGCGGTGCGAGATCACGGCGGTGTAACCGGCGGCCTTGGCCATCTGGATGGCTTCCAGAGTTTCGGTCAGTGTGCCGATCTGGTTGAACTTGATCAGGATCGAGTTGGCGATCTTTTTATCGATGCCTTCCTTCAGGATCTTGGTGTTGGTGACGAACAGGTCGTCGCCTACCAGCTGAACCTTCTCGCCGATCTTGTCGGTGAGGATTTTCCAGCCAGCCCAGTCGGACTCGTCCAGGCCGTCTTCAATGGAGATAATCGGGTAACGCTCGGTCAGGCCTTTCAGGTAATCGGCGAAACCTTCAGCGGTGAACACCTGGCCTTCGCCGGACAGGTTGTATTTACCGTCTTCGTAGAACTCGCTGGCGGCGCAGTCCAGAGCCAGGGTCACGTCGGTGCCCAGCTTGTAACCCGCGTTGGCCACGGCTTCGGAGATCACTTTCAACGCGTCTTCGTTGGACGCCAGGTTCGGCGCGAAACCGCCTTCGTCACCCACCGAGGTGCTCAGGCCACGGGCCTTGAGCACGGCCTTGAGGTGGTGAAAGATCTCCGTGCCCATGCGCAGCGCGTCGGAGAAGGTCTTGGCGCCCACCGGCTGCACCATAAACTCCTGGATGTCGACGTTATTGTCGGCATGCTCGCCGCCGTTGATGATATTCATCATCGGCACCGGCATCGAATACTGACCCGG
The DNA here is from genome assembly GCA_030856525.1 of Pseudomonadota bacterium. Taxonomy (GTDB): domain Bacteria; phylum Pseudomonadota; class Gammaproteobacteria; order Pseudomonadales; family Pseudomonadaceae; genus Aquipseudomonas. The sequence goes on from JALYPE010000758.1 coordinate 1,969, forward strand.
GGTGCCGTTGAGGTTGGCGATATGCGCGTACAACGGCAGGTCCTGGTCCTGGGC
>JALYPE010000768.1 GCA_030856525.1 Pseudomonadota bacterium
CAATCGCGTGCTCCAGGCTGATGACGGTGATGCCGTCCAGCGGACGGGGCTTGAGCTGAGTCATTTTGGTCACCTGTTCGCAACGGTTAAATCAGATCGGCCAGCGCCTGCGCATCGCGCAAATGCCAGACCTTTTCGATCAGTGCTTCGCCTTGCTCCGGCGTGCGCGCTCCAGAGAACGCCAGCAGGCGTTGGAACTTCGCGGCCAATTCCGATCGGGTCAGCGTGTTGCCAGGGTCGCCTTTCGGTTCGTCGATGGCGGCGGTCAGGGTGCGGCCGTCGGTGGTGATAACGATCACGCGGCCGAGCCAGCGCGCCGGGTAAGCGCTGTCGACGGCCGGATCGAGCTCCATCCTGACTTTGTCGCCGAAGGCGTCGACATCGGGATCGGTCAGGGCCAGATCGCGAAACTCGATCAACTGTGCGCTGCCGTGCACGGCGATCAGCCCCAACACGGCGCCCATGGAAAATTTGGCCTGATGCACGGTGCTCGGTTTCACCACGCGACCCAGCACGTCGATGGCGCCCTGATGCACGCGGGTGACGACCTTGGCGATCTGGTCGTGGCGCAAACCTTCGCGTTGCATCAACTGCAGCAAGGCGTCGGCGGCGGGGTGCGTGTGGCGGCAAGAGGCGTGGAACTTGAACGAGGTTTCCGCCAGTGCCCAGCGCGTGCCGAGTCGATCGGACAACTTGCTCGGGTCGGCGTCGGTCGACATGCCGGCCGCCATGCCTTGCTCGCCTTCAAGAATATTGCGCGCGCCGGTCAGGCCGTCCTCGGTCATGTAAGCCGCGAGCAAACCGTCGGCGGCCGCCTTGGCCGTGTGCAGCTGTTTGGAGTCAGCGGCATCGCGCAAAAACTCCCACAAACCGGCCGCCTGAGTGCCGGCGCTGCCCAGTACATTGATGAACTGCTCTTTGTCGAAACCCAGTAATTTACCCACGCCCACCGCAGCGGCGAGGGTGCCGACGGTGGCGGTGGTGTGGAAGATCCGGTAGTGCGAACGGCCCATGAATTCGCCGATGCGAATCCCCGCCTCGTAGCCTGCGACCGAGGCCAGGAGCAGATCCTTGCCGGACTTGTTCAAGTCTTGAGCCGCCGCCAGCACCGCAGAAAAAACCACCGTGGCCGGGTGCAGCACGGAACTGTTGTGCAGGTCGTCCTGTTCCACCAGGTGCGAGGAGGCGCCATTAACGAAGGCGGCGAAGTAGGCCGACGTACCGCGTCCGCTGACGAGGATTTTTGCGTTGCCGTCGGCCGGTCCCATGCGCTCGGCGTAGCGTTCGAACAGCGGAATGGGTCGTGCGCCCTGACTGGCCAGCGCTGAGCCGATCCAGTCGAGAAACAGGTCTTCAGTGCGTGCGAGCACAGCGTCGGGAATCTGCGCGTAATTCAGGTCGGCCAGGAACGTGGCCAAAGCATCGGTGTGGTGCATGGGCTGGGCCTCAGAAGCTGCGTGGCAGTTCGAGCAAGTGCTCGGCGACGTAGGAAAGAATCAGGTTGGTGGAGATCGGTGCCACCTGATACAGGCGCGTCTCGCGAAACTTGCGTTCAACGTCGTATTCGCAGGCGAAACCGAAGCCGCCGTGGGTTTGCAGGCAGGCGTTGGCGGCCTCCCATGAAGCTTTGGCCGCGAGGTATTTGGCCATGTTGGCGCTGGCCCCGGCGTTCTTGCCGTGGTCGTATTCCTCGCAGGCGCGCCAGCGCATCAGGTCGGCGGCTTCGATCTCGATGTGCGCTTCGGCAATCGGGAATTGCACGCCCTGGTTCTGCCCGATCGGGCGGCCGAACACCACGCGATCACGGGCGTAGGCGCTGGCTTTCTCGATGAACCAGCGTCCGTCGCCGATGCACTCGGCGGCGATCAGCGTACGTTCGGCATTCAGCCCGTCGAGGATGTATTTGAAGCCTTTGCCTTCTTCACCGATCAGGCTGTCGGCCGGCAATTCGAGGTTGTCGAAGAACAGCTCGTTGGTTTCGTGATTGACCATGTTGGCGATCGGTTGAACGGTCAAACCTTTGCCAATCGCTTCGCGCAGGTCGACGAGGAAAATCGACATGCCTTCGGATTTTTTCGTCACCTCGGCCAGCGGTGTGGTGCGTGCCAGCAGGATCATCAGGTCGGAATGCTGCACCCGCGAGATCCAGACTTTCTGGCCGTTGATGATGTATTTGTCGCCCTGTTTGACGGCGGTGGTCTTGATTTTGGTGGTGTCGGTGCCGGTGGAAGGCTCGGTCACCGCCATCGATTGCAGGCGCAATTCGCCGCTGGCGAGTTTGGGCAAGTAATGACTTTTCTGCGCCTCGCTGCCGTGACGCAGCAGCGTGAACATGTTGTACATCTGGCCGTGCACGGTGCCGGAATTGCCGCCACAGACGTTCACTTCTTCCAGAATCACCGAGGCTTCGGCCAGCCCCAGGCCCGAGCCGCCGTACTCGGCGGGAATCATCGCCGACAACCAGCCGGCATCGGTCAGGGCTTTGACGAACGCTTCGGGGAAACCTTTCTGTTCGTCGATCTGGCGCCAATAGGCCGCATCAAATTCAGCGCAGAGGGCGCGCACGCCGTCGCGGATGGCATTGAGGTCTTCGTCGTCGTACGGATTCATGGTTGGGCTCTCTGGATCGATCAGCGGCGCGTCGCCCGGCGAAGGGCAGCGTTCACGGAAAAGGTTTCAGTCGAAAACGACCTCGGCGGTCTGCGCAACGCCGGCGACATTGCCGGCCCACAACTGCGCTGTACCGGCTTTGATGATTCGCCCGCCCACCTGAAACGGCGTGGGCACGTTCAACGGCCGCACACCGCGATAAGCGAAATGCCGCACGCGTTTGTCGGGGTTGGCGCGAATGAAGGCGCGCAGGTTGAACGTGGCGATCATTGGCCCGTGCACCACCAGGTTCGGGTAGCCTTCGGTCGCGGTCACGTAGGGGTAGTCGTAGTGAATGCGGTGGCCGTTGAAGGTCACGGCGGAGTAGCGGAACAGCAGGGTCGGCGTGGGTGAAATGGTTTCGCTCCAGTCGCCTGCTTCCGGCGCTGCGCCGCTGTCGAGTTTGGGCGGATTGGGTTCGCGGTAGACGATGTCCTGTTCTTCGCGCACGCACAGTTGGCCGTTTTGCGAATAGTCATGACGCACCGTGACGAACAGCAGCGAACCACTGCGGCCGTGTTTTTCTTCAACGCGCAGGAGGGTCGATAAACGGTGTGCTTCGGCACCGACGACCAACGCTTCGATGAACTCGACCCGGCCACCGGCCCACATACGATTACGGTCGTCGGCAGGGGGCAGGAAGCCGCCACGCGCCGGGTGGCCATCGCCGCCCAGCTGGGTTTCGAACAGCGGCTCCTGGAAAAAACACCATTGCCACAGCGCCGGCAGCGCCTCGCCATCGGCCGGTGCCACTTCGCCGAACGTCGCGGCGATGCGCTTGATCAGGTTGCGGCTGAGCACGTCATGGGCTTCTTCCGTGCGGCCGATCCAGGCACTGATATCCGTGGGCGAACTTGAAGCGTTCATAGCCGGGCAGCCTCTGCATGTGTTCTTGTGCACCGATCATGCGAGCCCCTCGGCATTCTGAGAATTTGCATTTGCGTATACCGGCGTTCATGTATGCTGAACGCGTCTTGTATTGCCGGACACGACCATGCATTTCGACCTGGCTGACCTGCGTCTTTTCATTCATATCGGTGAGTCGCCGAGCCTGACCCAGGGCGCGCGACGCGCCTTCCTGTCGCCCGCTGCCGCCAGTGCGCGCATCAAAGCGCTCGAAGGACAGCTCGACACCCGTCTGCTGTACCGCGACAGCCGAGGCGTCGAGCTGACGCCAGCCGGGCATAAACTGCTCAAGCATGCACGGCTGATCATGACGCAGGTGGACTACCTGAAAGCCGAATTCACCCACTTCGGCACCGACTCCTCCGGGCACATCCGCATCTTTGCCAACACTACGGCGGTGACCGAGTTTCTGCCGGAAGTGCTCGCCGGTTTCCTCGCCAAACGCCCCGGTGTGACCGTCGACCTGCAAGAGCGCTTATCGCGCGATATCGTCCGTGGCGTGCTCGATGGCAGCACTGACATGGGCATCATTGCCGGACCGGTCGAGGCCGCCGGCCTGCAAGTCCTTCACTTCAGCACCGATCGCCTGGTGCTGATCGTCCCGGTGGGGCATGAGCTGGCAAAGCAGAAAACCATCACTTTGAAACAGACCCTGGCGTTTCAGCACATCGGTCTGCATGAAGGCAGCACTTTGTTGAGCTTTCTGCGTGACCACGTCGAACGGATGGGCCAGCACCTGTCGCTGAGAATCCAGGTGTCCAGCTTCGAAGCGATCTGCCGCATGGTGGAGGCGGGCGTCGGCATCGGCGTGATTCCCGAATCTGCAGCCTTGCGTCACAGTCGCACGATGCAGCTGGTGACGATCCAGCTCGACGAACCGTGGGCCGTGCGCGAGCGCAGCATTCTGGTGCGGGAGCTGGACGCGCTGCCGGGGACGGTGAGGGCGTTGATTGCGACGTTGATGCCGCCGCCGGCATTGAGCGAAGTGTAGGCCGCTACAGGCCCAGCCTTTGTCGGATGTCTGCCTCGCTCAATACGCCACTGGCGGGGCCTCCCGGTAAACCTTCGTTGGCCCGCGACAACGGCAACAGCACCGGCACGAAACCGGCATCGCGCACCAGTCGGGCACCCATTTCCCGGGCTTGCGCGTCGTCAGCGAACGTCGCAATCGCTTTGCCGGTGCCGGACTGGCTCTTCATCGAAGCGGCACCGATGGCGTTGAAGGCACGCACCAGATGCACGCCGGGCAGGTAACGCTGATCGGCGCGTGCGACACCCTGATCCAGCGCTTTCTGCCCGACTTCGCCATCGCGACCGCTGAATGGATTGCTGGTGCTGAACACGACTTTGCCATCCAGCTTGCCTTTCAACTGTTCGGACAATACCGGCATCGCACCGTAGGGAACACTCAACACAATCACGTCGCCCCACGCGGCCGCATCGCTCACCGAGCCTGCGCGGGCTTTCGGGCCAGCGGCGTCGACCAGCGGCTGCAACTGCTCGGGGTGGCGTGAAGAAAACATCACCTCGTGACCCGCCTTCACCCAAAGAGTGCCCAGCGTGCCGCCGACTTTTCCGGCGCCGATCACACTGATTTTCAGGGTGTCGGCCATCACTTGCCCCGTGCACGCGATCAGCACGGCAACTATCAAGAAGCGGATTCTGCTCATGCGCTTTCACTCCCGGCTGCACACAGTGTGTTCTGCTATTTGAACGCCTGGCGCAACGCTTTGATGACTTCAGCGACCGAGGGTCCCTGGACAGCGGGTGGCTCAGGGCTCTCGCCAAATTCGCGCCAGACGAACAACGTCAGCTCCGCGCCATCGGTCAACGACTGGGCATTTTCTTTCGACGCGAAGGTGTTCAATAGCCTGTACGGCGAATCGTTCCAGAATAGCTCTTCCACCCAGTGATACACCGGGATGAAGTGAAAATGGATGGCATGGCCGGGATCGTGGCCGAAGCGGCTGATGTAGAGCCATTTCGGCTTGAGCCGCATTTCGAGGGTTTTCTGTACGGTTGCCAGCAGCCCGCCCAGCTCAGCCAGCGCTTCGTCGGGAAGGTCGCCCAATGAATTGACGTGCGCCCTCGCCCCGAGCACCAGGTAACCGGGCAGGGCGGATGACCTGTGGTGATTGACGATCCAGTGAGTGGTTTCATGGACGATGAAGTTTGCTGGTGTTTCCATGCAGCGGTGCCTTTGATTGAAGGGCCGTCCGGAGAATAGGCCATTGCGGTGTGGGCCAGAAGCTTCATGGATGGCGATCTCGGATCTGATCGACACAGCACGCGGCAATGGGCTCGTTGGGAACCGTCCTTCAGAGGTTAAAGACCCTTCCTACATCAATATATTTCCGCCGTTGCTAACGTGCCTGCCAGCCTACGCGGTGCACAGACTACGGACAGTGTGGACATCGCGCTTCATCACCTTGCTGCTTAAGGACAAGCGTATGTTCGCATCTGCCAAGACCGCGCACTTCACCCTGCACATCCCCGGTGTGCGTAACAACTTCAAAGTGCTCGCCTTTGAGGGCATTGAGGCCATCAGCGCCTTGTATGCGGTCGAGATCGAACTGGTCAGCGAGCACCCGGATTTCGACCTGGAAAGCCTGCTCAGTCAACCCGCTTTCTTGCAATTCGGGCATAACGGCGAAGGGCTGCACGGTCATCTTGAAGAGGTCTTCATCGGCGAATCCGGGAAACGGCTTACCCACTACCACCTGACCCTTGTGCCGACCTTGCATTACCTGCAATTTAGCCACAACCAGAGGATTTTTCAGAACCTCACCGCGCCGCAGATCATTGCTCAGGTGCTCAAAGGTCACGGCATTCAGGCCGATGCTTTTACCAGCCGGGTCACCTCCAGCCCCGAGCGTGAATACTGCACTCAGTACGGCGAGACTGACTACGAATTTGTCAGGCGCCTGTGCGCCGAGGACGGTATCGCCTGGCATTTTCAGCATTCGCCAGACGGCCATCTGCTGGTGTTTACCGACGACCAGACCTGGTTTCCCAAACTAGGCCCAACCCCCTACCGACAAGCCACCGGCATGGTCGCGGAGCATCCCGTGGTTAGCCAGTTCTCCAGCGGCTTCCGCACCCGAACCAGTACGACAACGCGCCGGTATTACGACTTCAAGCGCCCGAGTCTGTTGCTGGAAAGCCGCTTCACCGCCGAGTTCACGCCTGAGCTTGAGGATTACCGCTACCCCGCGTTGATAGAGAACGAAAAACTCGGCAAGCAACTCGCCCGCCAGGCGCTCGAACGCCACCGTGCCGATTATCAACTGGTGGAGGGCGCCAGCGATCAACCGTGTCTGCGCAGCGGTCACTTTTTTGACCTGACCGAGCACCCGCGCAAGGGCTGCAACGATTTATGGTTGTTGCTCAACGTGAAGCACAGCGGCAAACAGCCTCAGGTGCTTGAAGAGGCAATCACCAGCGACGTGCAGCCTGAAGACGGCTTTTTCCAGGGCTATCGAAATAGCTTTAGCTCCATCCCGTGGGACGTGTTCTACCGACCGCCGATGCGCAAACGAAAAACCCTGCTGGTCAGCCAGACCGCGCGTGTCACTGGACCGGCCGCTGAGGACATCCATTGCGACGAATATGGCCGGGTAAAAGTTGAGTTCAACTGGGACCGAGCTGAACTCAACAGCGAGAAAAGCAGTTGCTGGCTGCGCGTATCCACCAGTTGGGCGGGCGAACATTTCGGCGCGGTGACCATCCCGCGCATCGGCATGGAAGTGGTCGTTACTTACCTGGACGGCAATCCCGACACTCCGCTGATTACCGGGTGCGTGCCGAACAAAGTCAATGCGGTGCCGTACCCGCTGCCCGAGCACAAAACCAAAACGGTATTGCGCAGTTTCAGCTCACCACAAACCGGCGGCTACAACGAGCTGTCGATTGAAGACCGCGCCGGGCAGGAACAGATCTACCTGCGCGCCGAGCGTGATCTCGAACAACTCATCATCAATGACAGCGACACCAAAATTGGCAACGATCGCCGCGAACAGATCACTCGCGACAGCCACAGCCTGATCAACAACGACCGCTTCGAGCAGGTCGACCACCACAGCGCCAGCCTGATCAAGGGCGATGAGCTGCACACGACTCAAGGTGCTCGCCACACGGTGATCGGCGGCAATGAGCTGATCTCCATCACCGGCAACAGCAGCACGACAGTGGCCGGCACGCTGGTGATTCAGGCCGGGCCTCATGCCCATGTCACTGCGAACAATGTGGTGGTCAAGGCTGATCAGAGCCTGACGTGGGCGTGTGGCGGGCACTTCATTGTGATCAATGCCGGCGGGATATTCAGCAGTGTGGCGATTGTTGTGGGTGGGGCGCCGTTGGCGGGTTTGTCTGCCGAGCTTGCCCGCTCGTTAAATCCAGTAGCGCCACACGCACTGATTGCGCCATCGATTGCCGCGCAAAAACTGGCATTGACCCAAGCCGCCAACCTGGCTGCGCCGGTCTGTGCCGTGTGTCAAAAACTGGCGGAGTTATCGGCATGAGTCAGGCTTATTTGCTGTTGGACCGCTCCCAGATTGAACATCTGCCTGAGCGTTTGATTGAGCTGGAAAGCTCAACCTATCAATCGCTTTACAAAAGTACCGCGTACAGCTCACTGGAAGAGGCCGGGCCGGTCTTGGTGCCCGTCGTTCCGAACAGCGTGCTGGCTCAGACATTTTTTCGGGAGTGGAACACGACGTGCGGTATCTGGCTGGAGTCGCAGGCGCCAGAAGCCGTATTGCTTGGGCACTTGCGTAGCCTGATTCACGTTCGTGTCGAAGGTGGAATCACGGTGTTGTTCCGCTATCACGATCCGCGAATCACGGCATTGTGGCTGGCCGAGCTGCCAGCCGGGGAGCGTGATCGCTTGATGGGGCCGGTGCGTCTGATCCGGCTCCCGGCGCTAGATATCCATCAGGAAAGCCCGGATCAGCCCGCGTCATCCTACGCGCACGAGCCCTGGTTGTTCCTGTCAGCGCAGCAACTGGAACAGCTGGGTACGGCGCAGCAACAGCGTTTCACTCAACAGTTGATCGAACACTGCCAGCACTATTTTCCCGAACATCTTCAAGGCTTGGACGTTCTTGCGCTTGAAGAGTGGGCAAGGCACTGCCAACACAGCGCTGCGCGTCATGGATTCAGCGCCATCGATGAAGTCCTGCTCTGGGCTCGCTTTTCAGCCGTGCTGGGCGCTGAGTTTCCCGATGCCCCTGCTCACGGTGCTTATCGGAGCTTGCTGGCTGAGCCCGGTCTATTGCCCAAGCAACGACTGGACAAGCTGAACGCCGAACTGACGCGGCAGCAGCTGGCCGGCCCGGAGTTCAACTTATGAGCGCAGAAAAACTGGCGATGATCGACCGCGCTGCGCAGGCCGAACGCGCCGCCAAGGCTCAGCCTCACGTCGACATCAACAATACCCTGGCGTCATGCCCGGCCAGCCAGGCCGAAATTTTCGTGGTGCCCGTGCGCTATGCCTTGGCTGAGGAAAAGGCTGCTGATCCCTGCTGCGTTCCCGGCGTGATCACCCAAAGCCATCCGATGGCGGCGCGTCGTTTACGCGGCGGATTTGTTTACCTCTGGCAGGGCGCAGGCCCTCTGAAACGCTACGCCGTCTCGCCTGAAGGCTTGCTCAAGGAGCAAGCGCTCGACGCCGATGCGACCGTGGTGATCGACGCCACCCTGACGGGGTTGGCCCTGGAAAAAATTCACGACGCGTGGATGCTCTTCAGCGAGTTCCCACTGAACGCCGAGCACTGCACATCGCTGAGCAACAGCAGCGCCAAACGTCGTGAGCACATGCGCCACGTAGCCTTGCGCACCGTCGCCAATGAACTGCAAGCCGACCATTGCCCGCCGTTAACCAACGCCGCTGCGGTCATGGCCGAACTGCTTCCCGAAACCTTCGTGCGGTCCATGAAAGCTGACTCGCAACGGAGCACTGACGAGACCGGCACGCTGGGCGAAAACGTGATGAAGGATCCGACGCCAGCCAATATCAAGGCATACACCGACGCCATGCACCGCGCCCGCGAGCGCGAACATGTCATCGCTCAACATCCCGGCGCCAGTGATCAGGCGCCGGGCGAGTGGAGCGCCGAGTCGTGGGACGGACAGGGCACTCAGGACTGGCTGGACAGCGCCAAGGCGCAAACCGAAGGTCTGTTCGCTGTTTTCGCCTGCCTGGATGACGATCTGGGCGTACTGCGTGACATCAACCACGAACAGGAACGGGTCGAGGCGGGTCACGAAAAATGGTTGGGCGAGAATAATCTACGCCTGAGCATCGGCGGATTTGTGCGCAGCCTGATCACTGAAGATGGCGCCGAACTGGCCGGGTCCATCAGCTACCGCTACAAGGATCGTGACATCACCCTGACGCCCGATCAGGGCAAGGTCATGCTTGATGCCCAGCATCAGCTGGATGAAGACCTTAAGGCTGAAACCCGCGCCCGCCAGTACGGCGGCCAGCCCACTCAGGCTGAAGCGCGTGCCCGCGATGCGCGAATCGCAGCCATCGTCGCGCCGGTGCGGGCCTTTATTCCGGCGGACTTGTACAACGAAACAGAATTTGTCGTCCGCGAATACCGTGCGGACAAGCACGCCAACCTCAACAATCATTTCCTCAGTGCCAAGGTTGGCGAGTACATCGACCTCGATGCCATGAACACCTGGTTCGCACAAACCGCAGCGGCGCATTATCAGCAGATTGAGCAGCGTCATAGCGCATTGTTCGCCGACCGTGGCGTGTACCTCGAGCGCTCACACCGCGGCACCTGGTTTGTCGATTATGACGACCTGCCGACGCGCCGCTGGCTGACCGAACTGGCCACCGGCTGCCTGACCGCGCAATGCATTCGCGCGCAAGGTGCCGAGCAATACGCCGACTACGTGCGCGCCGCAGACGGCGGCGCCCTCAAACAGCTGTTCAACGCCTGGACGCCTTCGATCGATGCGGCGATCAACAACATCTCTCGCCTGAACGAACTGATAGTGG
>JALYPE010000773.1 GCA_030856525.1 Pseudomonadota bacterium
CGGCAGATAGTCCATTTAGCCGATGACCTCAAGGCCACCCATGTACGGTTTCAGCACGTCTGGCACACGGATCGAACCGTCGGCCTGCTGGTAGTTTTCCAGCACTGCCACCAGCGTACGACCCACCGCCAGGCCTGAGCCGTTCAAGGTGTGCACCAGTTCCGGTTTGCCGGTTTCCGGGTTGCGGAAGCGCGCTTGCATGCGTCGGGCCTGGAAATCGCCGCAGTTGGAGCACGAGGAAATTTCGCGGTATTTGTCCTGGCTCGGAATCCACACTTCCAGGTCATAGGTCTTGACCGCGCTGAAGCCCATGTCGCCAGTGCACAGAGCGAGTGTCCGGTAAGGCAGTTCAAGCAATTGCAGGACTTTCTCGGCGTTGGCGGTCAGGCCTTCCAGCGCGTCCATCGACGTCGACGGCTCGACGATCTGGACCATTTCGACCTTGTCGAACTGGTGCTGACGAATCATGCCGCGAGTATCGCGACCCGAGGCACCGGCTTCACTGCGGAAGCACGGGGTGTGCGCGACGAATTTGATCGGCAGCAGTTTCGAATCGACGATCTCGCCAGCCACGATATTGGTCAGCGACACTTCGGCGGTCGGGATCAAATACAGATCGGCCTCGCCTTCGCGGGCGATCTTGAACAGGTCTTCTTCGAACTTCGGCAACTGACCGGTGCCATGCAGCGCCGGCGCCTGGACCAGATAAGGCGTGTAGGCCTCTTCGTAACCGTGCTCGCTGGTGTGCAGGTTGATCATGAACTGCGCCAGTGCGCGGTGCAGACGCGCGATCGGGCCGCGCAGCAAGGCAAAGCGTGCGCCGGACAACTTGGCAGCGGTTTCGAAATCCAGCCAGCCGAACTTCTCGCCCAGGGCGACGTGGTCCTGAACCGGAAAATCGAAGGCGGTCGGCGTGCCCCAGCGGCGCACTTCGACGTTGTCGTCTTCGTCCTTGCCGACCGGCACGGATTCGTGCGGCAGGTTAGGGATGCCCAGCAGGATCGAGTCCAGATCGGTCTGGATCGCGTCCAGCTCGACTTTACCGGCGCTCAATTCGTTGGCCATGCGCTCGACGTCCGCCATCAGCGGCGCGATGTCTTCGCCGCGCTGCTTGGCCTGACCGATGGATTTGGAGCGCGCATTACGTTCAGCCTGCAGGGCTTCGGTGCGGGTCTGGACGGTCTTGCGCTGTTCTTCCAGCGCTTCGATGCGCGCCACATCCAGCGCGTAGCCACGGGATGCGAGGCGGTCCGCTACGTCCTGAAGGTTGCTACGTAACAGTTTGGAATCGAGCATGTCGGTCTCTCGTTATCAAAGTTTGGTCAGGGACAGGCCGGCCCAGGTGGCAAGCAGCCCGCCGAATACGCTGATGGCCGCATAGCCCAGGGCCAGCGGCACCTGCCCGCTTTCCAGCAGGCGCACCGTATCCAGTGAAAAGGATGAAAATGTCGTCAGCCCCCCGAGGAAGCCGACCATCAGCCCGGCACGGACCTCGATGGGCACCTCCGGGCGGATCAAAAACAGACCGTAAAGAACGCCGATCAGCAAACAGCCCACGATATTAACGGCCAGCGTCGCGCTATAGAAGTGCCGCGGCCAATTCGCGTTGATCCAGTTGCCGGTGGCAAAGCGCAACAGCGTACCGGCAACGCCGCCAATGGAAACTGCAACGATCAAAGGGAGCACTATTTTCTCCGCTGGCGGGGACTGAGACGGTCGAGTTGAGCAAGGTGATTCAGCTTCTCGCCGATCTTCATCTCGAGGCCGCGCGGCACCGGCTGATAGAACGGTTGAGGGTCGAGTTCTTCCGGGAAGTAATCCTCGCCGGCCGCATAAGCGTCCGGCTCGTCATGGGCGTAACGGTATTCGTCGCCGTAACCCAATTGTTTCATCAGCTTGGTCGGGGCGTTACGCAGGTGCAGCGGCACTTCCAGCGAACCGTGTTCGGTGGCGCTGCGCATCGCCGCTTTGAAACCCATGTAAACCGCATTGCTTTTTGGGGCGCAGGCCAGGTAGGTGATAGCTTGTGCGACGGCGAGTTCGCCTTCAGGGCTGCCCAGCCGCTCCTGCACTTCCCACGCCGCCAGGCACAGGCTCAGGGCACGCGGGTCAGCGTTGCCGATGTCTTCGCTGGCCATGCGCACTACGCGCCGGGCCAGGTACAGCGGATCGCAACCGCCATCGATCATCCGCGCAAACCAGTACAGCGCGCCGTCGGGGTTGGAGCCGCGTACCGATTTGTGCAGGGCGGAAATCTGGTCGTAGAAGGCTTCGCCACCCTTGTCGAAACGCCGACGGGTATCGCCGAGCAGACTCTGCAGCAAGTCGGTGCCAATCTCGCTGTCATCTTCCGCCAGGTCCGAAGCATTTTCGAGCAGGTTGAGCAGGCGCCGGCCATCGCCATCGGCGGCTGACAGCAGCATCTGAAAGCCCTCGTCGCTGAGGGTCAGCTGCCGTTTTCCGAGGCCACGCTCTTCGGTGAGCGCGCGATGTACCAACTTGCGTAGCGCGGCTTCATCGAGGCTCTTGAGCACGTAGACACGCGCCCGCGAGAGCAAGGCGTTATTGAGTTCGAACGAAGGGTTTTCGGTGGTCGCGCCGATGAAAATCAGCGTACCGTCTTCGACATAAGGCAGGAACGCATCCTGCTGCGACTTGTTGAAGCGATGCACTTCGTCGACGAAGAGGATGGTGCGCTTGCCGTATTGCCCCGCTTGCTGCTTGGCAATTTCAACGGCCTGACGGATCTCCTTGACCCCGGCCAGTACCGCCGAGACGGTCTCGAAGTGCGCATCGGAGACTTCTGCAAGCAAACGCGCCAGGGTGGTTTTACCGACACCCGGCGGCCCCCAGAAAATCATCGAGTGCAGAGCACCCTGCTCCAGCGCCTCACGCAGAGGCTTGCCGCGAGCGAGCAGGTGTTCCTGACCGACGTACTCGTCCAGATTGGCCGCACGCAAACGCGCGGCCAATGGCTGAGCAATCGGGGCACTGCGAAACAGGTCCATCACGTATTGTTAAAACCTCACTTGTTGCGCCGTACTTATGTTTGGCGAGATCTGTGGCGAGACCATCTGACTGTGGCGAGGGGGCTTGGCGAAACGTCGCACCGCCCCGTTCGGCTGCGCAGCACTCCCGAAAACATTCATGCGGGATTCCAGACATACCGCGCTGGTAGATTTTGGGATCGCTTCGCGACCCAACGGGGATAAATCCCCTCGCCACAAAAGCTCGCTCCTACGGGCTTCTGCGTTTTATTCCTGAATCACATCCGCACCCTTCGGGATGTCGAACTTGAATTTGGACGCAGCAATCGGTTCGTTGGCCTTCACCCCGGTGAACAGGATATTGGTGCGTTGACCGACGCTGTCGATCATCTGCATGTCATTGACCAGACCGTTGCGGAACGACAGGCGCAGGCTGTCGAACAGGGTGTCTTTGGTTTTCGGCTTCAGGGTGAAATCGATCACGCCGCCGGCTTCCTTGGCGCTGATGTCGAAACTCTGGCTGATCTTCGACACGTCGCCGGAAAGCAGCAAGGCTGGCGTCTGAGTCAGGCGCTGGTCAAGGGTCTTGATGGTGGCTTGCTCGAGATCCGGATCCCACAGCGTCACTTTCTTGCCATCGGAGACCATGGTCTGCTCGGCCGGCGCATCGGTGTGCCAGTAAAACAGGCCCGGACGCTGCAGCGACATTTCGCCGGTGGTTTCCTGCAGCTGGGTGCCGCTGCCATCAAGGGTCAACTGCGAGAAGCGTGCGGACAGGGTCTGGGATTTTTCCAGCAGTTGGGTGAGACGCGTCACGTCCTTGTCATCGGCGTGGGCCGAGAGCGTGGTCAAAGCCAGTACCGGCAGCAACAGCATGCGGATAAGACGCATGGGAGTCCTCATAACATTCGTGGGAGTGCGGGTGGCGCCACAGGACGCCACCCCTTCAATTGCAGATCAGTCGCGAACCGGGCCCGGAGCCAGGACTTCACGCGAGCCGTTGGTATTCATGGAGGTCACGACCCCGGCCATTTCCATGGCTTCGATCATGCGCGCGGCGCGGTTGTAGCCGATTTTGAGTTTGCGCTGCACCGCCGAGATGGACGCCCGACGGCTTTCCAACACGAACTGCACGGCTTCGTCATAGAGCGCATCGGTTTCCGCATCGTCGTCACCACCGCCGCTGCCGCCATTTTCGAAACCGCTGCCGGCT
>JALYPE010000783.1 GCA_030856525.1 Pseudomonadota bacterium
CCTTGAGGGCTTTCATTCGCTGGATCAGCTTGCGGATGGCGTAAATCTGCAACAGCAGCAGCAGAATCACCATTGGGATTTGCAACAGGCTCAACGTATTGAGCACATCATCCCGCTGAGCGGTGATCGAACGCGTCGGTAGGGCAGTGGCGAGGAACCACGGCGAGCCTTCGATAGGGCGCATGAAGAAGGTGCTGGCTTCGCCGTTGTTATCAAACTCGACCCGTTGGGCCTGATCCCGGCCCTGCAAACCCGCTTTGACCTGATTAGCGAAAGGCGAGGTGCCGGCCAGTTCACTGATGTTTTTCAACACGATCGGCCCGCTGATGCGCGAGCTGTTGCTAATGATCTTGCCGTCGGCTTCGACGATCAGCATTTCTGCGCCAAGGTCTTTTTCCTTGCGCGCCACCAGTTCGTTGAAAAAACCGAGGGTCACGTCGATTGTCGATACGCCCCAGGCGCTGCCGTTCTTTGTAATTGCCATGGCGCAGTTGGTGCGCGGTTCGGCGCTCGCGTCATCCTTGTATGCCGCTGCCCAGGCACATTGGCCGCGCGGGGTTTGCATGCCGCCCTTGTACCAGGTCTGGTCGTAGTAATTAGGTGCGGCGTCGCTGTTCCAGAAGGTATTCACCGCCAGCTTGCCGGAGCCATCGCGATGCCAGAAGGTGCTGAACTTGTTGCGCCCGGCTTCACGCTGCCCGGGCAGTGGCCAGATGCCGCCGCCGAACACTTTCAGTTCGCCGTACTGATCGACCAGGCCTGGCAGCACCGTGTCGATAGCGGCGCTATCGAGCAGTGGGATGGTCTGGGTGATGCTACGCTGCTGCGCCTGAACTTTGTTCAGTTCGCCTTGAATCTGCTCGGCGACTTCGGCAATTCGGTTGAGCGCTACTTGCTCCTCGGTCTGGCGCAACTTGGGCGCGACCAACTGGCTGATGCCCACCACCGTCAACACCGACAACAACAGCATGAAAAGGACCAGAAACAGCGTGTAGCGAGCCTGAATGGTTCGGAATGCGGGCATGAAGTCGGGTCCTTTTGGTGCAGCAGTCTTGTTGACGGGATCGTGCAAGTCACTTGGCTATCGGCCCGGCAGCGCCCAGCTTGAGGTACAAGCGTGCAGGTTGAGTGCTCAGTGACGGGCGGTGAAACAAGGGTTGTCGCCCTTGTGGGTGGTGCACTGTCCAAAGCTGCAAAATTCACAGCCAAAGCGTTTTGGTGTTTATCTGATGTGAAGTTTGAAATTGGGCGGCGGTGACGCGGCAGGGAAGCCAAATCGCTTCATGGGCGCTAACATGAGCGCCGGTCCGCTGGCCGGTTGGTGAAATCCCACGCGACCCGGCCGGCAATTGACTACACACCGCAAACCCCAGCTTCAGGAAATGGCAATGACCCAGTCGCAACGTTTGAAGTACTCGATTCTGATTTCCCTGGTCGTACTGGGAATCATGTTTGGCTTGTCGTATCTGCAGAATACCGGCGTGATCAGCGAGAAGCTGTTTCAGTACATCGCCATTGGCGTCGCGGTGATCGTGGTGGTGATCAATGGCGTGATGCGCCGCAAGGTCAAACCCTGAACGGCGCCTTCACGCCCGATTAGATTATTCGCCGTGCAGAACAGCGGCAGCTTGCGGGTGCAAGCTGTAGCTTTTGTCCGCGTTCAAAGTGATCACGCCTTCGCTGCACAAGCGTTTCAAAACCTCGCGCACACTGAGAAACGACAGCGGAATGTCGAGGTCCAGCAGGTGACTGTGCACACCGCGCACGCCCAGGCTGCGGTCGCCGTCGGCGGCAGTGAGGAGGGCGTCGATGACCTTGAGGCGGATCAGGCTGGTACGCAGGCCGAAGCTCTTGAGCAGCACGCGAATCCGCTCGTTGCCGCGACGCTCGGCGGTGTGATTGAACAGGCTCGAGCCCATGGATGTTCCCACTGGCGCCTTGCTACCGTCCGTTGGCAGTTGCGAGTTATACATGCAAAAACTCCTTCTCAGAGCCTGAACCGGAAAATGTGATGGGTGCTCTTATTCAATAAGACGGATGAGCGAGCCAAATCATGAAGGCCTGTGTGTGGAAATTTCGTTACTGACCTGTGATCGACCCGTCAAATGGCCGGAACAGGGGGCTCAGGCTTCTAATTTTTTTTTAGCGTCCTTCGTTCTTGATAGATAGAACTGGTCCGATGCATCGACTGCTATAGTGCAGGCGTAAAGCGGGTCAGGATTATCCGTTGATTATCGATCAGGAGCGGTCGTGAATATTTCCAGACAGTTAACCCGGCTGAGCCTTGCAGGCATGGTGCTGGGTTTGAGTCTTGCAGCAAACGCGCGCACTCAAGCGGATCAGGTATCGGCTGATATACGCCGAACCAGTTTCGGCGTGCCGCACATTCGTGCCGCCAACGAGCGCGGCCTCGGTTACGGGATTGGTTACGCCTACGCGCAGGACAATCTCTGCC
>JALYPE010000812.1 GCA_030856525.1 Pseudomonadota bacterium
ACGTGTGTGTTGCGCACAATTTGTAGGAGCTGGCTTGCCAGCGATGGCGGGAGGACAGGCGACAAAAACCCATAAAAAACCCGCGCCTCTTTCAAGGCGCGGGCTCTTTTATTACTTCAATCGATCAACGCTCAAGCAGAATCCGCAGCATGCGACGCAGCGGTTCGGCCGCGCCCCACAGCAGTTGGTCGCCGACGGTGAAAGCACCGACGAATTGCGAGCCCATGTTCAGCTTGCGCAGACGGCCCACCGGCACATTCAGGGTGCCGGTCACCTTGGTCGGGCTCAGCTCCTGCATGCTGATGTCGCGGTTGTTCGGCACCAGTTTGACCCAAGGGTTGTGCTGGCTGATCAACCCTTCGATGTCGGCGATCGGCACGTCTTTGTTCAGCTTGATGGTCAGCGCCTGGCTGTGGCAGCGCATGGCACCGATGCGCACGCAGATGCCATCGACCGGAATCGGGCTCTTGAAGCGACCCAGAATCTTGTTGGTCTCGGCCTGGGCCTTCCACTCTTCGCGGCTTTGACCGTTCGGCAGTTCCTTGTCGATCCACGGGATCAGGCTGCCAGCCAGCGGCACGCCGAAGTTTTCGGTCGGGTACGCGTCACTGCGCATGGCCTCGGCCACACGGCGGTCGATGTCGAGGATGGCGCTGGCCGGATCAGCCAGTTGATCGGCGACGGCGGCGTGGGTCGCGCCCATTTGCTTGATCAGTTCACGCATGTTTTGCGCACCGGCACCGGAGGCCGCCTGATAAGTCATGGCGCTCATCCACTCGACCAGTCCGGCTTCGAACAGCCCGCCCAGCCCCATCAGCATCAGGCTGACGGTGCAGTTGCCGCCAATGTAGTTCTTGGTGCCGGCGTCCAGCTGTTGGTCGATGACCTTACGGTTCACCGGGTCCAGCACGATAACTGCATCATCCTGCATGCGCAGGCTGGACGCAGCGTCGATCCAGTAACCCTGCCAGCCGGCTTCGCGCAGCTTCGGGAAAACTTCGCTGGTGTAGTCGCCACCCTGGCAGGTCAGAATCACGTCGAGGGTCTTCAGCTCTTCAATGCTGTAAGCGTCCTTGAGCGGAGCAATGTCTTTGCCCACGGACGGGCCTTGGCCACCGACATTGGAAGTGGTGAAAAACACCGGCTCGATAAGATCGAAATCCTGCTCTTCCAGCATCCGCTGCATGAGCACGGAACCGACCATACCGCGCCAACCGATCAGACCTACACGTTTCATCGCAACTACACCTTCTTGAAAAGTGGGCCGCTGCTTTCAGAGTTGAAAGTGGCAGCGGGCCGGAGAGATTACAGATTCCGCAGCGCGGCGACTACTGCGTCGCCCATTTCCTGCGTACCGACTTTGGTGCAACCGGCCGACCAGATATCACCGGTGCGCAGCCCCTGATCCAGCACCAGGCTCACGGCTTTCTCGATGGCATCCGCCGCATCCTGCTGGTTGAAGCTGTAACGCAACATCATCGACACCGACAAAATGGTCGCGAGCGGGTTGGCAATGCCCTGGCCGGCGATGTCCGGGGCGGAGCCGTGGCACGGCTCGTACATGCCTTTGTTGTTGGCATCCAGCGACGCCGACGGCAGCATGCCGATGGAACCGGTCAGCATCGACGCCTGGTCGGACAGGATATCGCCGAACAGGTTGTCGGTGACGATCACGTCGAACTGCTTCGGCGCACGCACCAGTTGCATAGCTGCGTTATCGACGTACATGTGGCTCAGTTCGACGTCCGGGTAATCCTTGGCCACTTGCTCGACGATTTCGCGCCACAATTGGCTCGACGCCAGTACGTTGGCCTTGTCCACCGAGCAGACTTTCTTGCCTCGCACGCGGGCCATGTCGAAGCCGACACGGGCGATGCGACGGATCTCGCTTTCGCTGTACGGCAGCGTGTCGTAAGCCTGACGCTCACCGTTTTCCAAAGTGCGAGTGCCACGTGGGGCGCCGAAATAAATGCCGCCAGTCAGTTCGCGGACAATCAGAATGTCGAGGCCGGCGACGATTTCCGGCTTCAGGCTCGACGCTTCGGCCAGTTGCGGATAGAGGATGGCCGGACGCAGGTTGCCGAACAGGCCCAGTTGCGCACGAATCTTCAGCAGACCGCGCTCAGGGCGGATGTCGCGCTCGATGGTGTCCCATTTCGGACCGCCAACGGCGCCCAACAGCACGGCGTCGGCGGCGCGGGCGCGATCGAGGGTTTCGTCAGCCAGCGGTACGCCATGTTTGTCGATGGCGGCGCCGCCAATCACGTCGTGGCTCAGCTCGAAATCCAGGCTGTACTTGTCGTTCGCCAGTTCCAGCACCTTGACCG
>JALYPE010000850.1 GCA_030856525.1 Pseudomonadota bacterium
ATCAAGGCCTTGCGCCCGATTACCCTGGCATCCGCGGTGACTTTTCTTTATCGTACGCGCCCTTTGAAAATGCCTGGAAAATCAAAATGTTGGAAGCATCCCTAAACCAATTGGAACAGCTGGTCAGCGACCTGGTGCAACAGAACCAGACCTTGCTCGGCACCAATCAGGCCCTGAGCGCCGAGTTGGCTCAGGCCAAGGATGAAAACGAAACCCTGCAATTGAGCCTGATGGAGCAGGAAGAAAAACACGTCGCCACCGCCGCACGGATTCAGGCTCTGGTTGAGCGCGTCAGCGCTGGGCCGGTCAACGCATGAGTGGCGGCGCCGCAGGGGTAAAAGTCGTCTCTATTCTGGGGGAGGACTATTCGATCAAGGCGCCGGCCGGGGAAGAGCAAACCCTGCTGGACGCCGCCATGATGTTGAAAGCCGCGTTGGCCGACACCAAGAGGAAATACCCGACGCTGATCGGCGACCGCTTGCTGGTATTGGCTGCGATGAATTTGTGTTCGCAGCAAATCGAAATGAAAAAGCAGCACAAGCTCGAACTCGACCGTTATCAAGAGCAAGTCAGCGCCACGGTTGAAGTGATTTCCAAGACGATCAATCAGGCCTGATCGGTTTGCGCACAACCAAAGTATAAGATTGCCGAATGTTTTGTATACAATCGGCACGGCTGTTGCAGGGTTTCAGCCTCTTATTCTTTGGGGGTGTTCCATGCAGTTCTGGCGACGCAGTATTCAATGGCAGTTGATTCTGAGCATGGGCACTGCCCTGCTCGTCAGCATCCTGATCGTGGTTGGCATTTATACCCTCGTGGTCAATCGTCTCGCCCAGAGCTATCTGGTCGAGCAAGCGCTGCCGTCGAGCATCGAAGCGATGCGCAACGACATCGAGCGCATCCTCGTTCAACCGCTTACTGCCGCCAAGGACATCGCCAGCAATAGCATGGTGCGCGACTGGCTGGCCGAGGGCGAAAGCAGCGCCCAGACCGCAACCTTCGTCAAATACCTGGAAGGCATTCGCGCCGAGCACAATGCTTTTACCGCGCTGATCATCGGCACGGCGTCCAACCATTATTTCACCGAGAAAGGCCAGGACCGGACGCTCAGCCGTAGCAACCCCAAAGACGCCTGGTTCTATACCTTTCTCGACAGCAATCAGCCGCGCACCCTCAATATCGACAACGATGCCGCCACCGGAGAATTGGCGCTTTTCATCGACTTCAAAGTGCAACAGGCGGGTAAAGTCGTGGGCGTTGCCGGGCTTGGCCTGAGCATGAAAGAGCTGTCGGAGTTGATCCACAATTACAGTTTTGGTGAGCGCGGCAAGGTCTATCTCGTGCGTTCCGACGGTTTGATTCAGGTTCATCCGGAATCGCAATTCAGCGGCAAACGGACGTTGGCGGAGCAAATCGGTTCGTCGGCGGCGCAGTCAGTCATGGGTCAAAAAGTCGCCGCTAACAGCAGCTTCATCCGCGATGGCGAAGACTTTCTGGCGTTGAGCCTGCCATTGCGTGACCTCGGCTGGACCCTGGTGGCCGAAGTGCCACAGTCGCAGATCTATGCCGAAGCCCGTAAAGCGATGTGGATGAGCAGCCTTATCGGTTTGGCAGTGGCGCTGGTTTGTCTGCTTTTGGTGGTGGTGTTGGCCCGTGGCCTGGTGCGACCGATTCGTCAGGTAACAGCGGCGCTGGTGGACATCGGTAGCGGTGGTGGAGATTTGACTCACAGGTTAGATTCCAGTCGCGCCGATGAGCTGGGCGACCTCGCACGTGGCTTCAACCGGTTTCTCGACAGTCAGCGCGAAATGATCGGTGAAGTGCTGACCACCAGCGAGCGTCTGCGCACGGCTGTCAGCCAGGTGGCGAAGGTGGTCGATAACACCGCCGAGCGTTCCGGGCGTCAGCAGGAGATGACCGACATGGTTGCCACGGCCGTTCATGAAATGGGTCTGACCGTGCAGGAAATCGCGCAGAACGCCGGCAATGCGGCGTTCGCCTCGCAAACCGCTCGCGACGAAGCGATGCAGGCGCGCGAAGTGGTCAGCGGCTCGATTCGTCACATCGAAAGCATGTCCGATGAGATCGGTCTGGCCGCCAGTGCGGTGGGCGAGTTGGCCAACCAGGTGGCGTCCATCGATCAGGTCCTGGCAGTGATCCGCGGGATCTCCGAGCAGACCAACCTTCTGGCATTGAACGCCGCCATCGAAGCGGCTCGTGCTGGGGATATGGGCCGCGGATTCGCCGTGGTCGCCGACGAAGTGCGCACGCTGGCACGACGCACGCAATCGTCCACCGACGAAATCCAACAAATGATCGGCAGCCTCAAGCAAGGCGCGGAGAATGCGGTGTCGTCGATGCACACCGGGCAAGCGGCGACGGGCACCGGCGTAGAGTCGAGCCAGCGCACCGGCGCCTCGTTGACGGCGATCACCGGGCAGGTTGAGCGGATCAGCGACATGAACCATCAAGTGGCAACTGCGACGGAAGAACAGTCCGCAGTGACGGAAGAGATCAACCGCAATGTGCAGGGGATTTCCGATCTGGCGCGGGCGACGGCGGGTGAGGTCAGGGCGTGTCGTGAGGATTGTCAGATGTTGCAGCGCCTGGCCGATGATTTAGCGCGGCAGATGGGTGGGTTCAAGTTGAGCTGACATGTGCGGTGGCAGTGCTGACGCCTTCGCGAGCAAGCCCGCTCCCACAGGATCGTTGTTGTTCACAAATAATG
>JALYPE010000011.1 GCA_030856525.1 Pseudomonadota bacterium
AACCTCGGCTTCATGGCCCTCAGCGACTGCGCCTCGTTAGTGGTCGCCGCCACCCAGGGCTTCGCTCAGCCTTATGGGCTGAGCTTGAATCTCAAGCGCCAGTCGTCCTGGGCCAACCTGCGCGACAAACTGGTCAGTGGCGAACTCGACGCCGCGCACAGCCTGTACGGTTTGATCTATGCGGTGCACCTGGGCATCGGCGGTATTGCGTCCACGGATATGGCCGTGTTGATGGGCCTGAACCAGAACGGCCAGAGCATCAATCTGTCCCATGGCTTGCAAGCGCTGGGCGTGACCGGTCCTGAAGCACTGGAACGCCACGTGCACCAAACTCGCCCAAAACTTACCTTCGCCCAGACCTTCCCGACCGGGACCCACGCCATGTGGCTGTATTACTGGCTCGCGAGTCAGGGCATTCATCCACTGCACGATGTCGCCAGCGTGGTGGTGCCGCCGCCGCAAATGGTCGCGCACCTGCAGGCCGGGCGCATCGATGGCTTCTGCGTCGGCGAGCCCTGGTCTGCCAGCGCAGTGAAACACAACCTCGGCTTTACTATGGCGACCACGCAGACCATCTGGCCGAATCACCCGGAGAAGGTGCTGGGTTGCACCCGCGCCTTTGTCGAGCAATACCCCAACACCGCGCGCGCGCTGGTGATGGCGATACTGGAAGCGAGCCGCTTCATCGAACAGAACACCGAGAACCGGCGCAGCACTGCGCAGTTGCTGAGCGCGCCGGAGTTCCTCGACGCGCCGTTCGACTGCATCGAACCGCGCCTGCTCGGTGATTATGACGACGGTCTCGGTAATCGCTGGCAGGACCCCCACGCGCTGCGCTTCCACGGTAACGGCGAGGTCAATCTGCCTTATCTGTCCGACGGCATGTGGTTCATGACCCAGTTCCGCCGCTGGGGATTGTTGCGCGACGATCCGGACTACCTCGCGGTGGCCCGGCACGTACAGCAACTGGACGTGTACCGGGAGGCAGCCTCCGCTGTCGGTGTTGCCGCCAACGCGGCGGACATGCGCAGTAGCCAGTTGATCGACGGCAAAAACTGGGACGGCTCCGACCCCGCCGCGTACGCCCGGAGCTTCAAGCTGCACGCCCTGAGCGACAGCTCCGCCCTTCTCGTCCATCGCTGACAGGAGATTGCGAACATGCTGCGTATCCTGCTGATCAACGACACTGCGAAAAAAGTCGGGCGCCTGAAAGCGGCGCTGACGGAAGCCGGGTTCGAGGTGATCGACGAGTCCGGCCTGACCATCGACCTGCCCGCGCGCGTCGAAACAGTGCGCCCGGACGTGATTCTGATCGATACCGAGTCACCGAGCCGCGATGTGATGGAGCAAGTGGTGCTGGTTTCCCGCGACCAACCGCGGCCGATCGTAATGTTTACCGACGAGCACGACCCGAATGTGATGCGCCAGGCGATCAAGGCCGGAGTCAGTGCCTACATCGTCGAGGGCATTCACGCACAACGCTTGCAGCCGATTCTCGACGTCGCCATGGCACGCTTCGAAAGCGACCAGGCCCTGCGTGCGCAGCTGCATGCTCGCGACCAGCAACTGGCCGAGCGCAAGCGCATCGAGCTGGCCAAAGGCATGCTGATGAAGATGAAAGCGTGCAATGAAGAAGAGGCCTACACCCTGATGCGTCGCCAGGCGATGAGCCGCCAGCAGAAGCTGATTCAGGTGGCGGAGCAGATTATTGCGATGAGTGAGTTGCTCGGCTGAAGCCGGGTGACACCCGTCAGATCCCTTCGCGAACGATAGCCGCCCCGTAGGAGCCGGCTTGCTGGCGATGCGGGCACCTCGTTGTGTCAGCCATACCCCTTCGATGTTGATCGCCAGCAAGCCGGCTCCTACAGATGGACGACCCGGTTTCAAAGGGTTGGCACAAATCTCGCTAAGTAATCACCACAGGTAACCAACGGCGGTTGCCCCACCCACGACAAAGACGTCGCTCACCTCGTTTGCCTCCCGGCGAATCAGGTGGCGGCGTTTTTTTGTTTTGGCCCCGCAACACGGGGTCGGTGGTGCGGCCGTGCCGGCGCCCCACTCGCAAGCTCATGACTCTTTTCGAGACGACCAACCGCTGAGGTGCGCGATGAATTCAAGCTTCTGGAAATCCGGCCATACCCCGACCCTGTTCGCAGCCTTTCTCTATTTCGACCTGAGTTTCATGGTCTGGTATCTACTGGGTCCGATGGCGGTGCAGATCGCCGCCGACTTGCAGTTGACCACTCAACAACGCGGCCTGATGGTCGCCACGCCGATTCTGGCCGGCGCCATCTTGCGCTTCATCATGGGCATGCTTGCTGATCGCCTGTCGCCGAAAACCGCCGGGCTGATCGGCCAGGTGATTGTCATCTGCGCCCTGTTCGTCGCCTGGATGCACGGCATTCACAGCTACGAACAAGCGCTGCTGCTCGGCCTGTTCCTCGGCATGGCCGGTGCGTCCTTCGCCGTCGCCTTGCCGCTGGCCTCGCAATGGTACCCGCCGCAGCATCAGGGCAAGGCCATGGGCATCGCCGGTGCCGGTAACTCCGGGACAGTGCTTGCCGCGCTGATCGCCCCAGTGCTGGCGGCCGCGTTTGGCTGGAGCAACGTATTCGGCTTTGCGCTGATCCCGCTGATCGTGACCCTCATCGTCTTCGGCTGGCTGGCCAAAAACGCCCCCGAGCGGCCGAAAGCCAAGTCAGTCGCCGATTATTTCAAAGCCTTGGGCGACCGTGACAGCTGGTGGTTCATGTTTTTCTACAGCGTCACCTTCGGCGGCTTCATCGGCCTCGCCAGCGCCCTGCCCGGTTACTTCAACGACCAATACGGCCTGAGCCCGGTCACCGCCGGTTACTACACCGCCGCCTGCGTGTTTGGCGGCAGTCTGATGCGACCGTTGGGCGGTGCTTTGGCCGACCGTTTCGGCGGCATCCGCACTTTGCTGGCGATGTACACCGTCGCGGCGATCTGCATTGCTGCCGTCGGTTTCAATCTGCCGAGTTCCTACGCGGCGCTGGCACTTTTCGTCTGCACCATGCTCGGTCTGGGTGCAGGTAACGGGGCGGTTTTCCAGTTGGTCCCGCAGCGCTTTCGTCGCGAGATCGGCGTAATGACCGGTTTGATCGGCATGGCCGGCGGCATCGGCGGTTTCGCACTGGCTGCAGGGATGGGCGCGATCAAACAAAGCACCGGCAGTTATCAACTGGCGTTGTGGTTGTTCGCCAGCCTCGGCGTGCTTGCCTGGTTCGGTCTGCATGGCGTGAAGCGTCGCTGGAGAACCACCTGGGGCTCGGCGGCCGTGACGGCGGCGCGGGTCTGAACACTGAATGAGCCTGCAACTGAGTTTCGCCGAAGCCAGCGCCACCGGTCCCCGCGAGGAAAATCAGGACGCCTTGCGCCTGGTGACGCCCGCGCCGGCACTGGCGGCGAGCAAAGGTTACCTGTTCGCTATCGCCGACGGCGTCAGCCAGTGTGCCGATGGCGGCCTCGCCGCACGCTCGACCTTGCAGGCACTGGCGCTGGATTATTACGCCACCCCGGAAACCTGGGGTGTCGCGCAGGCACTGGACCGTTTGCTGCTGGCACAGAATCGCTGGTTGCAAGCCAACGGCGGTGGCCAACCGCTGCTGACCACGGTCAGCGCTTTGGTGATGCGCGGCAGACGGTTTACCTTGGCCCACGTCGGCGACTGCAGGGTTTATCGCTGGCACGCCGATCAGTTGCAACGCATCAGCGAAGATCATGTATGGGAT
>JALYPE010000023.1 GCA_030856525.1 Pseudomonadota bacterium
GTTTCGCGAGCAAGCCCGCTCCCACATTTTGACCGCGTATTTGTGAGAACTCGGTCAAATGTGGGAGCGGGGCTTGCTCGCGAATGCGCTGGCCCAGATCAACGCATCAAACCGGCGGCAACCGCCACTCGATCGGCGCCTCACCATTTTGCTCAAGAAATTTGTTGGCCCGACCGAAATGCCCACACCCCAGGAAACCCCGGTACGCCGACAACGGCGACGGATGCACCGACGTCAGCACCAGATGCTTGGTCGCATCGATCAGTTTCTGTTTGCTTTGCGCATGTGCGCCCCAGAGCATGAACACCAGGTGCGGTTGCCGCTGGCTGACGACCTCGATGATGCGGTCGGTGAAAAACTGCCAGCCTTTATCCTTGTGCGCGTTGGCGGTAGCGCGCTCAACGGTCATGGTGGTGTTGAGCATCAAGACGCCCTGATCGGCCCAGCTCTGCAGATAACCATGGCTGGGAATATCGATGTTCAGGTCACGCTTCAATTCTTTATAAATGTTCACCAGCGACGGCGGCGTCGGCACGCCCGGCTGCACTGAAAAGCACAAGCCGTGCGCCTGACCCGGACCGTGATACGGGTCCTGACCGAGTATGACAACCTTGACCTTGTCCAGCGGCGTCGAGTTGAGCGCATTGAAAATCAGCGGGCCCGGTGGATAAATCTCTTTGCCCGCCGCACGCTCCTGTTGCAGGAAGTTGCGCAACTCCGCCATGTACGGCTGGTCGAATTCAGCACGCAGTGCCTCCTTCCAGCTCGGTTCGAGTTTGATACGGTCGTCAGCAGTCATGGTTACATCCGGCAAAGACAATGGGGCGAACCCTAGGAAAGCCCGTCGCGCTTGTCAATTGATCTGACGCTGATCCGGCACTTTCCTGTACAGCGATCATACTGATCGTTCAAAAACCCGATTGAGGTCACGATGAATCTGCACTTCGAAGAACTCACCGGCACCCACGGCGCACGCATTGGCATCGCCACGCTGGACGCCGAGAAATCCCTCAACGCCCTCTCCTTGCCGATGATCAATGCCTTGCGCGATCAACTGGATGCCTGGGCCAAAGAACCGCAGATCGTCTGCGTACTGCTGCGCGGCAACGGCGCCAAGGCGTTTTGCGCCGGCGGCGAAGTGCGCAGCCTGGTCGAAGCCTGCCGCGCGACACCCGGCGAAGTGCCGCCGTTGGCCGCAAATTTTTTCGCGGCGGAATACCGGCTCGACTTCAACCTGCACACCTACCCGAAACCGCTGATTTGCTGGGGTCACGGCTATGTGCTGGGCGGCGGCATGGGCCTGCTGCAAGGCGCGAGCATTCGCATCGTTACGCCGAGCAGTCGCCTGGCGATGCCTGAAATCAGCATTGGCCTTTACCCTGACGTCGGCGCCAGTTGGTTTCTGTCGCGACTCCCGGGCAAGCTCGGTTTGTTTCTCGGCCTGACCGGCGCGCACATGAACGGCCGCGACGCGATCGATCTGGACCTCGCCGATCGCTTCCTGCTCGATGAACAGCAGGAGGACCTGATTCAAGGCCTGCTGCAGCTGAACTGGCAGGAACAAACGCCGATGCAACTCAACAGTCTGCTCAAAGCGCTGCAGCAGAAAGCACTGCCGCAAATGCCCGCCGCGCAGTGGCTGCCGCGTCGCGAGCGAATTGATCAATTGCTGGATGTCAGTGACGTGCGTTGTGCATGGAAGGCCATCAGCCCATTGCGCGATGACCCTGACCTGCTGCTGAGTCGCGCAGCGCGAACCCTGAGCGAAGGCTCGCCGTTGACCGCTCATCTGGTGTGGGAACAGATCGTTCGCGCTCGACACCTGTCATTGGCGCAGGTCTTTCAGATGGAATACACCGTCAGCCTCAATTGCTGCCGTCATCCGGAGTTCAGCGAAGGTGTACGAGCGCGGTTGATCGACAAGGATCAGAAGCCGCACTGGCATTGGCCAGATGTTAATAATGTGCCGGATGCGGTGGTGGAAGCGCATTTTCACAAGGCTTGGGAAGGACGGCATCCGCTGGCGGATTTGACGGAATATTAAATCCGGGGCACAAAAAAACGGCGCTGCGTGCGCCGTTTTTTTGGGTAAATCAGCGGTGACCGCCTCTGCCATCGCCACCACGACCATTGTGGTCGCCGCGCCCGCCCCGGTTGTCGCGTCCACCATGGCCACCTCGGTACTCATTACGGCCACCACGGTCACCTCGATACTCGCTACGGCCACCACGCTCACGCCCCTCCCAACCGCCACGGCTGCGACCCTCCCAGCCGCGATCCTGATGAACCCGGTAATCGGCCCGCGGCGCATGTTGGTAGTAACGCGGCGCCGGTTGATAAACCCGCGGCTGGTGGTAATAGCGCGGTGTCGGCTGATAGTACCGAGCGGGCGGCGCATAGTAGCGGCGCGGCGCGGTGTAATAGCCACCGTTGGAGTAATAAGCCCCGCCATTCGAATAATACGGCGCCGGGGATGTGTAGACCTCGGAACGGTAGTAGCTGCCTCCTCCATCGGCATAGGGCACGCAAGCACTAACAGACAAACCCAGTACAGCTATCAGAAGAAGTCGGCGATACATAGCGGCCTCCTGGAC
>JALYPE010000043.1 GCA_030856525.1 Pseudomonadota bacterium
GGGCAGAACCAGAATGTAATCGGGTTTTTCCACATCGATCTGCGCCGGCGAAACAATCGGAATGCGACTGCCCGGCAGGTATTTACCTTGCTTGTGCGGATTGGCATCCGCCACCCACGCCAGCAGGTCGGGCTTGACCCCGGCGTAGTTGAGCAGTGTGTTGCCCTTGGCGGCAGCACCGTAACCGACTACGCGTTTACCCTCGGCTTTTGCCTGCAGCAGAAAACGCAGCAGTTGGTGCTTGATGGCCTCGGCGGCGGGCGCCAAGGTCGCGTAGTAGCCTTGGGTTTTCACCCCGGCAGCGAGTTCGGCCTGCAACTGCACCGCCACGGCAGGTTGCACGTCGCGACTTAGCCCGTCGGCCCGTTGCACAAATACCCGAAGCGAACCGCCATGGGTCGACAACTGACTCACGTCGAACACCTGCAGGCCATTGCGTTCGCACAACGCCTGCACGGCGGTCAATGACAGGTAGGAATAGTGTTCGTGATACAGCGTGTCAAATTGCTGCCCGGCCATCAGTGTCAGCAGCTGCGGAAATTCAAACGTCGCCACGCCGGCAGGCTTGAGTAAAGTCGCGAAACCGCCGAGAAAATCATTGATGTCCGGGACGTGGGCCAACACATTGTTGGCGGCCATCAGGTCCGCGGACCAGCCCTCGGTTTTCAACTGCGAAGCGGTTTCGCGGCCGAAGAACAACTCGCGGATGTCCAGGCCCTTTTCCCGCGCCGCTTGCGCAGTGCTGCGGGTCGGTTCGACGCCCAGACACGGAATGCCGCGCCCCGCGACGTATTGCAACAGGTATCCGTCATTCGCGGCGATTTCCACCACGCGGCTGTCGGTGTCCAGGCCCAGGCGCTCAACCATTTCGGCAACGTAGCGATCGGCATGCGCCAGCCAGGTACTGGAAAACGAACTGAAATAAGCGTAGTCGGCGTCGAACAGGCTGTTGGCGCTGGTGTAATCCTCGGTTTGCACCAGCCAGCATTGCTGACACACCGCGACTTTGAGCGGCACCCACTGTTCGGCCTGGTCGAGTTGATCGGCGCGCACGTAAGCATTGGACGGCGGAGAGGTGCCAAGGTCGATCAGCGGCAGGGCCAAAGGAGTACCGCAACCACGGCAGTTCATAGACGTACTCCAGCGAAACGTTCATCAA
The DNA here is from genome assembly GCA_030856525.1 of Pseudomonadota bacterium. Classification (GTDB taxonomy): domain Bacteria; phylum Pseudomonadota; class Gammaproteobacteria; order Pseudomonadales; family Pseudomonadaceae; genus Aquipseudomonas. The sequence continues at coordinate 1,160 of JALYPE010000043.1, forward strand.
GCAAGGGATGGCTGGCGTCCCTGGCTGACAGATTATTGACAGGCAACGGCCAGGCAATCGCCAGCCGTGGATCGTTCACCGACAGGCCACTTTCGTGCGCCGGCGCGTAATCAGCGCTGTGCAGATAGAGCAGCTCGGCGTCATCGGTCAGCGTCTGAAAGCCATGGGCGAATCCGGCAGGGATCAGCAGGCTGCGACCGTCGCCGGCTCGCAGGTACTCGGCGTGCCAGTCCAGGAAGGTCTCGGAGTCGGGTCGCAAATCAACGGCGATATCCCAGACTTCGCCGCGCAGGCAGGTGATCAATTTAGCTTCCGGCGCGTGTGCGTTCTGGTAATGCAGGCCGCGCACACTCCCCCGTTCGCGGGTGCAGGAATGGTTGATCTGACGAATGTGAAACGCTTGATCAAATGCCTTCAGGCTACCTTCACAGAACAGCCGGGCGAAGTGCCCACGATCATCTTCGAAGCGTTTGTGCTGCACGCTGAACAGGCCGTTCAGCGGCAATGCATTCAGCAGAAATTCGCTCACAACGCGCCTCGATACAGGTTCAACTGACCCAGCGTGAAGGCGCGCATGTCATCGCCGTTCTGCCACGCCAGGTGCCAGTCGAGTGTCTGGGTCAGGCACTGTTGCAACGACCAGCGCGGTTGCCAGGCCAGCAGTTGACGAGCCCGGCTGCTGTCCAGACGTAGCAGACCGGCTTCATGCATATCACTCGGCTCGATGCGTAATCCACGTGCCTGGGGCCAGCGGCTGGCGAGCAATTCGACGACTTCGCCGACGCTGCACATGTCGGCTTCGCTCGGGCCGAAGTTCCAAGCACCGGCGAACGCAGGGCCTTGCTCGTAAAGGCCCGCGGCTAACTGAAGGTAGCCGGCCAGCGGCTCCAGCGCGTGCTGCCAGGGACGGACTGCGTGCGGGTTGCGCAGGGTTACAGGTTTGTCAGCGGACCAGGCTTGCAGCACGTCGGGAATCAACCGCTCCGGGGCGAAATCACCGCCGCCCAGCACATTGCCCGCCCGCGCCGTGGCCAGCGCCAGGCCATGATCGGCATACTTTTCAGCAGGGAAGAACGAAGCCGCGTAGGACTGGGCCAACAACTCGCAACAAGCTTTGCTGCTGCTGTAAGGATCGTGACCACCGAGCGCTTCGTTTTCACGATACGGCCACAACCATTCCTGATTGGCGTAAACCTTGTCAGTGGTGACCAGCACGCAGGCGCGCACACCGCCCACCTGACGGATGGCCTCAAGCAGATTCAAAGTGCCCATGACGTTACTGGAGTAGGTCCCCAGCGGGTCGCGATACCCTTCGCG
>JALYPE010000578.1 GCA_030856525.1 Pseudomonadota bacterium
TTACAAGACCTTGCCAGTGCTGCGCACTGGAACGGGGGCAAGCCCCCTCGCCACACAAGCTCCCTCGCCACGCCCTCGCCACAGCAGTTCTATCCAGACAGAACCGCGGTGATTCAGGCGGTGACAGCCTGGTCAATCAAACGCCCATTTTCGATCCGCACATGCCGCGGATGGAATCGTTTCAAACTGCTTCGATGGCCGACGCTGACGATGCTCAGCCCCGGTATTTCATCGATCAACGCTTGATACAAGCTTGCTTCATCCTCTTCATCCATCGCCGAGGTGGCTTCGTCCATATACAGCCACTGCGGGGCAAACAGCAGCGCTCGGGCGAAGGCCAGACGCTGTTGCTCACCGGGCGACAACATGCGTTGCCAGTGATTGGCTTCATCCAGACGCGATAACAGATGCGGCAGGCGGCAAGTTTCCAAAACGTGAACGTAACGCTCGTCCGGGTAAGAATCGCCAGCCTGTGGATAACTTAACGCTTCGCGCAGCGTGCCAATCGGCAGATAAGGCTTTTGCGGGAGGAACAGATACCGCGCCGCCGGCAGACGAATGCTGCCGTGGCCCGCCGGCCACAAATGACCCATCGCACGCAGCAAGGTCGATTTGCCGCTGCCGGAACGACCGCTGACCATTACCCGGTCGCCCTCCTCCACCGTCATGTCTGCATCGGTCAGCAGATGGCGACCATCGGCCAGATCAAGCCCCAGGTTCTGAACCTGCAACGTAGTACCGGCATGCTGCACATCAATAGCCGGTGCCCGCTCTTCATTGTCAGTCATCGCCTGTCGGAAACTCAGCAAGCGATCACAGGTAGCGCGCCATTCGGCGAGGACTTGATACGCGCTGATAAACCAGCTGAAGTTCTCCTGGACGTTGCCGAAAGCCGAGTTGATCTGCATGAGTTCGCCCAGCTCGATCTTGCCGGTGAAGTAGCGCGGCGCGGCAACAATGAAAGGGAAGATGATTGCGATCTGGCCGTAGCCGGAAGTAAAGAAAGTCAGACGCTTGGAGACGCGCATGATGTCCCAGAAATTATGCCAGACCAGGCTAAAGCGATCGCTCAAACGACGGTTTTCGTTCGGCTCGCCGTTGTACAGCGCGATGCTTTCGGCGTTCTCGCGAACGCGCACCATGGAGAAACGCAGGTCCGCCTCGAAGCGTTGTTGATTGTTGCTGAGGCCGATCAGGCGACGCCCGATCAGATGCGTCAGCCAGCTGCCGACGGCGGCGTACACCAACGCACACCAGAACATGTAGCCGGGAATGGTGTAGCCGAACACTTCGATGCTGCCGGACACGCCCCAAAGTATTATCGAGAACGACACCAGGCTAACGATGTTCTGGATCAACCCAAGGCCAAGGCCCAAGGTATTGGCGGTGAATTTGTTAATGTCTTCGGAAATTCGCTGGTCCGGGTTATCGGTGTAACCGCCCTGCTCCAGCTGATAATAATTCTTGTGGCTGAGCCAGCGGGTGAAATGCTTTTCGGTCAGCCAGGCGCGCCAGCGAATGGTCAGCATCTGGGTCAGGTAGAGCCGATATACCGCGCCCAGAATCGCCACCGTGGCGATGCCGCAGAAATACAGGATCAACTGCCAGAACGCTGCCTCGTCCTTTTTCTGAAGCGCGTTGTAAAAATCCTTGTACCAGCTGTTGACCCACACCGAAATCGCCACGCTGAACAACGACAGTGCAATCACGGCGATCAGCAACGTCCAGGCCTTGGCCTTCTCTTCGCTGTGCCAATAAGGCGTGATCATCGACCAGACCTTGCGAAAAAAATCCCCGCGCACGCGATCGTTGACCGCGGAATATTCAGCGTTCTGATTCATGGTGAAGGCTCGATAAGAAAGGAATCGCACACGAACCGATCATAGATGATCGGCTCGGATTGTCGCGAGGCGTGACCGGCATTCGTTCAGCGCAGGTTCAGCGACGGACCGGGCGCTTCTGCAGTTTGCGCTGCAGGGTACGGCGATGCATGCCGAGGGCGCGGGCGGTGGCGGAAATATTGCCTTCGTGTTCGGTCAATACGCGCTGGATGTGTTCCCACTGCAGGCGGTCCACCGACATCGGGTTTTCCGGCACCAGCGTGTCGAGGTCAGCGTGTTCGGAGAGCAGCGCGGCCAACACGTCATCGGCATCCGCCGGTTTGCACAGATAATTGCAGGCGCCACGCTTGATCGCTTCAACGGCGGTAGCAATGCTCGAATAACCGGTGAGGATCACCACGCGCATTTCCGGGTCGAGTTCGAGCAGCTTCGGCAACAGCACCAGGCCAGAATCGCCGTCCATTTTCAGGTCGAGGGCGGCGTAATCCGGAATGTCCGCCTGGGCGATGGTCAAGCCTTCTTCGGCGGAACCGGCCGTGCTGACGCGAAAACCACGGCGGGCCATGGCGCGGGCCATCACCCGGGTGAACGTGGCGTCGTCATCTACCAGCAGCAAATGCGGCAGTTCTTCACCTTCGACTTGGATCTCGTCACTCATGTTCGTCTCCTCGGGCGACACGGGGCAGGCGCAGCTCGGTGAGCGTGCCGCCTTCCTCATGACTGTAGAGTTTCACTGAGCCGCCAGCGCGTGTCACGCTGGCTTTGCTCAAAAACAGGCCCAGGCCGAAACCTTTGCCCTTGGTGGTAAAAAACGGCTTGCCGATCTGTTCGGCAATGGCCAACGGCACGCCGGCGCCGTGGTCGCGAATGCTGATGGTCAAGTCTTCGGCATTCCAGTCCAGCGTCACCTGCAGCCCGTCGGGGCAGGCGTCGGCGGCGTTGTTCAGCAGATTCAACAGCGCCTGGGTCAGGTCCGGCGGCGGCGCCATGCGCGGCACGGCGCCCTGACCGAGACGCTGGAAGCGATAGCTGGCCTCCGGGCGCATCAGGTGCCAGCGGTTCAGCGCTTCGTCGAGCCAGTCAGTGACGTCCTGCATTTCCACGGCCAAACGACGATTGGCTTCGGCGGCGCGCACCAGCTGCTGCAAGGTCTCCTTGCACAGTTTGACCTGATCCTGCAGCACGCTCAGGTCGTCCTGCAGCAAGGGATCGTGGTGGTCCTGACGCATCTCTTTTAGCAGCACGCTCATGGTCGCCAGCGGCGTGCCCAACTCATGGGCGGCGCCTGCTGCCTGGGTCGCGACGGCCAGCAATTGCTGATCGCGCAGGCCTTCCTCGCGACGAATGGCACGCAGTTCTTCCTGCCGGCGCAGCTCTTCCGCCATGCGCGCGGCGAAGAAGGTAATGACGGCCGCGGCCAGCGCGAAACTCAGCCACATTCCGTAGACCTGCAGGTTTTCCCGTGCGATCGGAAAAGTCTGCAGCGGGTAGAAGCGCGCCAGCAGCAAGGTGTACATCGTCAGCGCGATGCCCGAGAGGATCACCGAATAACGCCACGGCAACGTCACCGCAGCAATCGTCAGCGGGACCAGGTAATACGAGACGAACGGATTGGTTGAACCGCCGGAGAAGTACAGCAAGGCGCTGTGGATAAACAGGTCACAGGCCAGTTGCACGGCGTATTCAAGCTCGGTGACGGGCCAGCTGGTGCGCAGGCGAATCGCGGTGAACGCACACAGCAACATCGAGCAGCCGAGGGTGGCGGCCAGTTGGAACCAGGGCAGCGGCAACAAATCGAACCAGTAAGCCAGCCCCACCGAACCGGCCTGCGCGGCCAGCACCAACGTGCGGATGAAGGTCAGGCGCCAGAGGTTCTGACGAGTCGCGGAAGTGATTTGAACGGGGGCGAGCATGAGCTCTCCTGATGAGCGCTGCAGGCGGATCGCAGGGAGTATAACCAAGCGCGGGGGCTGGCAGGCAAAAGTGCGGCAAACGGCCACAGTCGCGATGACGAAGAAGGACTATGTGGAGATTCCACTGTGGCGAGGGGGTTTATCCCCGTTGGGCGGCGAGGCCGACCCTAAGAAAGTATCCGGATTTTCAGATTGTTGCAGGAAGGTTTATACGACTGCTTCGCAGCCGGACGGGGATAAATCCCCTCGCCACAGGTAATTCTCCTCAGCACAGGCACTTCTCCTCAGTACGGGTAAAGTCCCTCGTCCCAAAAAACCACCTCTTCAAGGTAAGCTGCTATTCATCTGTATAGAACTTGTAACTGTGCGAACCGGATCAATAACGCTAGAGTCTGATGGTTTTGACGCAGGTTCGGACCTTACCCCTGCGCAATGTCCAAGGAGCTTTCATGCACAGTTTCCGCCGCAGCGCCGCCCTTCTTGCACTCAGCGTTGGCACCGTCGCCAGCCTCCCGGCCC
>JALYPE010000047.1 GCA_030856525.1 Pseudomonadota bacterium
ATTTCGCCCTCACTGTCGCCTGAGAATACGACGCTTAAGTCATCCGCGTGTTTTAAAATGCGAAGCGCTTCTTTATAAGCAATCACGAGTTTGTCCTCTGTGCCTGGGGGTAACGGAGGGAAATCACTGATAGAGAAGGTTTTTTTGGGGCCGTTGTTAAGTCTCTGTACATGTGGAATGTACTCAACAAATTGCTGTAATTTTCTCGCATTGGTCAGATTTTTATCGAAAACACTAAAGCGAAGGTACTCGTGTTGGTCATGTTTAATTCGTAGTAATGCGCTCGGAGGTAACAAACTTCGTTGAAGTTTAATAATGTTTCTGTGGAAGCGGCTTTTGTCGTTTTCATTGGCAAGGCTTTTATAATTCATGAGTTTTTTAAAGTAATGATTCGTACGTTTTTCGTTATCGCTAAATAATTTGTGAGCGTTTTGCTCGCTCAATACTCGTTTGAACAAGGCAAGGTATTCCTCAGGATTGAAAGGCTCCCCCTCACGCCCATCGTTGTCTTTGTATGTGAGAGGTCTATTACTGACCATTGCAAACAAGTTCATTCCGTCCACGTATCCTCCGGGATCCGGGTTAATCCAGCGTTGCCACCACGGTGCGTGATATCGAAAACCGTAATAGTACAGGCCGGTTGCATCGCGTTCCTTGCCGGAATGGCACACGGTTTTGTACTTGGCCTCGATGGCGTTTCTACCCGCCCAATATGCAGTACCGCCGAACGGGTAGTACCATTCCTGGCTGATCAGGTCGGCGATTTGGTCTACCTCCAGCGCGCTGGATTTAAGGTGGTCGACGAGTCCATAACGCACTTGATCCTGCGGCACTTCATCAGGGCGCCCGGCCACCCAGTGCAGCACTTGCACGCTGTTGCTCCCGGCGTTGACAGTGATGACATGGAGAATTTCTCCCGGCCTGCCGTGCGTGCGGATTTCCAGGCCTGGCAGATAGCGCACTTCGCGAGTGATGGTGCGGGTGCTGGTCTGACTCACATTCACCTTGCGCACGCGTTGGCCGCCACCGTCGTAGACGTAGCACTCACGGTCCGCCTGGGTATTTTTTCGAACGATGAGTTGCACGGACCTCAGTTGATTGCGCAGGTCCCAATCCAGCGGTTGGCCAGGCTGCAACTCAAGCAAGTTGCCGTTGGCATCAAAACCATTGGCCAACTCATCTTCCGTCGGAGGCCGGTTATCGCGTTCGGGTAGACAGCGGTTGCTATAGCGCTCACGCGACAATGTGCGGCCATGGGCCTGCGCACCGAGGTGCACCAGCTCGAGCAAGTTGCCGCCGGCGTCGTAATGATAGGTCTGGGTGTAATGCGCGATCTGGTTGGGGTCGGTGGGTAGCGTGTGAAAATCGGGCAGGGCAGGACCGCTCTGGCCGGTTTTGGCTTCACAACCGCAGGCTTCGATCAATTGATAAAGGGTGTCGTAGCGATAAGTTTTGGTCGGCTCGATGCGTTGGTTGTTGAAGTAGCGGATCGGTTGTGCAGCGTCTTCGATGCTGAGCACGTTGCCCACGGCGTCGTATTGGTATTTCAAAACATGCAGTGGTGTGCCGTTGGCTTTCTGCGCGCTGAGTTCGATTAACCGCCCGTTGGCCTCGTCATAGCGGTGACGAGTGATGACGCCGTTGCCAGCGGTTTGCGACTCGATTTGGCCGATGACGTTGTAGTGAATATTGCTGACTAGCAACTTCTCGTCCTGGTCCTCGTCGGCCAGGGTCAGTCGAGTGGCCTTCAGTTGCCCGGCGACGGTATAGGCGAAGGCTTGACGGTTGTGCAAGGCATCGGTTTGCTGAAGGCGTTCGCCCAAGGGGGAAAACTGGTAGGAGGTGGTCGCGCCGTCACCCGTCTCCAATAAAGCGTCGCGGTCGGCGGTTAACGAAGGCCAGTCCGGCGGATCCGTGCGCAAGAGAAACCGACGCGTGTGTTTCAGTACCTCACCGGCCATGTTCAGGTCATCCACATGAACGGTGCCAGCGGGGTCATCATGCCGCATCAACTGACCACACAGATTGTGCGCAATGTCATCGGGCGCGACACCGGCATAGGTAAACCGCTCCAGCGTGTGCTCTACGACATCCGGGCCGCTTTCTCGAATGGTCAACGGCCGCAATAATTCATCATATTCAGTCAACGAATGGCTGCCACGCCCATCCCAACGCTCGACGACTTGCTCGGAATCGCCAGCCAACAAGACCCGCCACCCGGCATCTACACTGTCAGTCAGCAGCGCAACACCGGACAGGCTCCAACTTTGAGTCAAATTGAACGGCGTCAACTGGTCAGTCTTGGCCAGCTCAAACAGATAAGGATCACGGCTCGCCACCAACCGGCCTACCGCATCGAAGCGTTGCTCGGTCACCCGCGTCTCAATCCCAGTGTGTATTTTACGCCGATGAAACTGCACAGACCGAACCGCCAAGTCCCTCGCATCCGTTACGTAAAGGGTCGGTGATCCAGAGTGCAGTTGAGTGGATATTCTCGAAATCATTGGCATGAGCACATATCAAGGTGGCCGTCTTGTTAATAGTCGGGGGACGGAGTACGGCTTCTATTACCAGTTAATGGCAAGTTAACAGCCCGATTTACTTCACGAGGGAGCCTACCTGCCATCGGGTGTAGAATCATTGTGCGGCTGTGAGTAGGGATTGACGTACTTGGACGAAGACCAGCGCTCAGTACACTCCGAGACGGTGAGGTAGGAGTCGAAGATTCACGCGCGGAACCACTGTTAAAATTCGCATTCGGCCCCTTCGATGAAGGGGCAATAGTAATCCAGTAATCAAATTGATCTTCATTATTTCTGGTCTCAATTTCAATTTTAACTGAGACAGCTTTCATACCTAAGTGATCCAACGTTCTCAGAAGTGATGATCCGAGTGGGGAATTTTTTGTAAAGCTGTCCAGCAGGGCTTGTGAGTTGTTTCTTAGTGTGCCTGCACTAATGATAGCTTCTTCATTCTTCACATTGTGCAGCTGTATGACTTTTGGAAGCACGCCAAAAAAACCATGTGATTCCGCGATGATTTTATACTGGGTCATGATCACGTCACTTGCAAAATAAGCCGTTGTTTTTTTGTCTCGGAAATTGACTTTCAATTTCCAGCGATCTTTAGTGAATTTATTTGTGAACTCGTCTTCATCATCTGCGCCTTCAGTTTTATATGTGGAAGAAATTTCAAAGTTCGAATTGAGGGTGTGGCTCATTTTTTCTTTGACGAATTTAAAGCGCTTTTTAGTTGGCTCGTCGCCTGCTACCGATTCAAAATATTGTTTCACGCTCGAAGTCTGGTCTCGGTTTTTATTATCTTTTTTTGGAGCCAAGCCATCTGGATCAAAATAAATTACGGGATTATTTCGAACCATTTTATATCTATTTGGACCGTCTATCTCGCCTGCAGGATCAGGATTGATCCACCGCTGCAGCCACGGGGCGTAATAACGGAAATCGTAATAATAAAGCTCGGTTGCATCGCGTTCCTTGCCGGAATAGCACACGGTTTTGTACTTGGCCTCAATGACGTTTCGACCCGCCCAGTACGCAGTCCCGCCGAACGGGTAATACCATTCCTGGCTGATCAAGTCGGCGATTGGGTCTAGCTGCAGTGCGCTGGATCCGAGGTGATCATTTAGGCTGTAGCGCACTTGATCCTGCGGCACTTCATCGGGGCGCCCGGCCACCCAGTGCAGCACTTGCACGTTGTTGCTTCCGGCGTTGACAGTGATGATATGGAGGATTTCACCCGGCCTGCCGTGCGTGCGGATTTCCAGGCCTGGCAGATAGCGCACTTCGCGAGTGATGGTGCGGTTCCTGGTTTGGCTCACATTGACCTTGCGGACCCTTTGGCCGCCACCGTCGTAGACGTAGCGCTCACTATCAGCCTGGGCATCTCTGCGGCTGATGAGTTTTATTCCGCTCAGTTGATTGCGCAGGTCCCAGCTCAGTGGCTGGCCAGGCTGCAACTCCAGCAAGTTGCCATTGGCATCAAAACCATTGGCCAATTCCTCTCTGGTTGAAGCCCGGTTGTCGCGTGCGGGCAAACAGCGATTGCTGTAACGCTCACGCGTCAATGTGCGGCCATGGGCCTGGGCACCGAGGTGTATCAATTCAAGCAAGTTGCCGCTGGCGTCGTAATGATAAGTCTGGGTGTAATTAGCAATCTGCCCGGGGTCCGTCGGCAGGGCTTGATAGTCGGGCAGGGCGGGGCCGCCTTGGCCGGTTTTGGCTTCACAACCGCTGGCTTCGATCAATTGATAAAGCGTGTCGTAGCGATAAGTTCTGGTCGGTTCGATGCGTTGGTTGTTGAAGTAACGAACAGGCTGCGCAGCGTCTTCAATGCTCAGCACGTTGCCCACCGCGTCATATTGGTATTTCAAATCCTGCAGCGGCGTGCCATTTGCCTTGTGTGCGCTCAGTTCGGTCAAGCGGCCGTTGGCCTCGTCATAGCGGCGGCGGGTGATGACGCCATTGCCAGCGGTTTCCGAATGAATCTGGTCCATTACGTTGTAATCGATGTCGCTGACGAGCAATTTCTCGAGCTGATCTTCGCCAGCCAAGGTCAAGCGAGCGTCCTTCAATTGCCCGGCGACGGTGTAGGCGAAAATCTGACGGTTTTCCAGCGCATCGGTTTGCTCTAGCACTTCGCCAGTCGCAGCAAACTGGTAAGACGTCATCGCGCCGTCGTCGGTTTCCAGGAGGGCATCTCGATCGGCGGCTAGCATCGGCCAGTCTGGAGGATCGGTTTGGAGCGAAAACCGACGCGTGTGTTTAAGCACCTGGCCGGCCATGTTCAGGTCGCTAACATGAACCGCCCCCGCCGGGTCATCATGGCGCATCAACTGCCCACACAGATTGTGTGCAATGGCGTCCGCCCCGACATCGGCATAGGTAAACCGCTCCAGCGTGTGCTCTCCGACATCCGGGCCCCTTTCGCGCACGGCCAACGGTCGCAACAATTGATCATATTCAGTCACCGAACGACTGCCGCGCCCATCACAGCGCTCCATCATTTGCCCGTCACCGCCCGCCAACGCTATTCGCCAACCGGCGTCCACACTGTCAGTCAGCAGCGCTAGTCCAGACAGACTCGTCACCTGAGTCATGTTGAAGGGGGTCGAGGGATCGGTCCTCGCCAGTTCAAACAGGTAGGGGTCACGATTGGCCAGCAGCCGCACGGCTGCATCGGAGAAGTGCTGTGTGACCCTCGTATTAATCGGGTCAGTTGCCTCGCGCCGGTGATACTCCACGGTCCGGACTACCAACCCATACCCATCCGACACCTGGAGCGTCGGTGTGCAAGTTCCCGTTTTCATCAAATGCTCGCTCAGATCAAAATCGACAAATTTCACGTCGTGCAAACAGACGACGAAGAGTCGTCGCTAAAATTCAATAAGCGCACTTCAACGGCCACCTCGCTGACAAGTAAATGCAATTAATAATCTCAGGAGATGAGATGTGTTGGCCCCACGCTTTCACGGCGGAACGGCTCTGGAGGAAATCGTTTTATTAATCCTATATATAACTGAGTCGTGACGAATTAAGCGGCTTTTCTGGTCTCCCATTTTTGGTGCGATTACTCCAGTTTCGGGAAGTCAACGTCTCCATCGGAGTTAGCCTGTCCTTTCCTTTGCGAGGTACGTAGACAACTGGGGGCTTTTCCGGGGCTGCTGTTTGCCTGGCGATTTCACCGTTTGAACCATCGTCAATTCGCAAGCCAGCATCCTTGTAGAAGTTGTAAATATCTTCGGCATTGTATAAGTTAGATATGAAGAATTGCTCGAGATCGTCACGGTTGAATTTTACCGCCTCAGGAATCATTTCAGATACGAAAATATCCTTAAGGTTCATGCCGCCTTTCTTCAGGTAATTCAAAGTGTGAAGCTTTTGTTCGATATTAGGCCTGTAATGGCCACTTTTATTTTCCAGAAAAGCAATACCTCCGACGCTAACGACAATCATGCCAGCATCTAAAACCGGGCGACCTGAAAAAGCAGAGGAATGATGCCTATGGTCTCGAGATGGTGCAAAAAGTGCGAGCTCTGGCTCGTTCTGTTCATTCATAGCTAAAACATACCCCATGTATCTTGCGGACCCGAGCCAGCTGGAAGAGGAAGTGGTTCCAGATAGATTGTAATTGGCTATATTTCCATTAACTCTGCGCAGTAACCCATCGACAACTGTATGAGGCATGTGTCTGTCGATCCGCTGCTGCTGGTTGTAATAACGCACCCCTCTGTATTGTCGTGAGTCGGGCGTTTGTCGTGAGGGATCATTTATTTGTTCACCCATATATTCCTTGCCCCGACCCTTCAATATATGTCCGTGCCCCGGCATCAAATGTTTATGGACCAGGTTTTGCCAGCGATTTTTGTCGAGACCTACGCTGTCGATGTAATTAACAGGATCTGCGCTTACGAACTGGTATTGGTTTAGTCCATCCAGATTTCCCGCCGGATCCGGATTAATCCACCGCCGCAACCAAGGCGCGTAATACCGAAACCTGTAATAATACAGTCCCCACCCATCCCGCTCCTTTCCCGAATAGCGCACCGTTTTATACTTCGCCTCTGTCGCATTGCGTCCGGCCCATAAGGCGGTACCGCCAAAGGCGTAATATTCTTCCCGGCTGATCACGTTTGCCTGCTGATCCAGCTCGATCGTGCAAGATTTCACCTGGTCTGTGAGGCTGAAGCGCATCTGGTCCTGAACCAGTTCCTCGGGCCGCTTCGAGACCCAATGCAATATTCGCACGCTGTTGCTGCCGGCGTTGGCGCTGATGATGTGTAGCATTTCACCGGTGCCACTGTTGCTGCGGATTTCCAGACCTGGCAGGTAGCGTACTTCACGCACGATCGTGCGGGCGTTGGTTAGACTCGAGGATATTTTGCGAACTCGTTGGCCGCCGCCGTCATAGCTGTAGCATTCGCGGTCATGATCTGAGTCTTTGCGCACGACCGGGAAAATTTCACGCAGCTGGTCGCGCAAATCCCACGTTAGCGTTTGCCCCGCTTGAAGCTCACACAGATTGCCATTGGGATCAAAACCGAAGGCCAATTCTTCCTCTGTGGGTGGCCGGCCATGGCGCCAAGGCAAACAGCGGTTGCTGTAGCGCGCCCGCGCCAGGATGCTGGCCTGGGCTTGCGCGCCGACGTGCACAAGTTCCAACTGATTACCGGCGGCGTCGTAATGAAAGGTTTGGGTGAAACAGGCGATCTGGCTCGGATCCGGCGGTAGGGGCTGCAGATCGGGGAGGGCGGCGCCGCCGCTTCCGGATCTGGCCTCATAGCCCGTGGCTTCGATCAATTGGCCGAGTGTGTCGTAACGGTAGGTTTTCAGCGGTACGATGCGTTGATTATTGTAGTAGCGGATCGGTTGCGCGGCATCTTCGATACTCAGCACATTGCCACCGGCGGCGTACTGGTATTTGAGCTGATGAAAGAGTGTGCCGTCTGCTTTCTGCGCACTTCGTTCGGTTAGTCGACCGTCGACTTCGTCGTAGTGATGGCGGGTGATCACGCCGTTGCCGGCGGTTTCCGATTCGATCAGGCTACTGGCGTTGTAGTGGAGATCGCTGACTATTAGTTTTTCGACCTGGCCATCGCCCGCCAGGGTAAGGCGTGTGTTTTTGAGTTGGCCGTCGAGGATGTACGCCAAGGATTGGACATTGCCCATGGCGTCGGTCTGGCTCAGGAGTTCGCCGCTCGGGGCATAAGTATTCGCAGTCGTGACCCCGGCGCCGGGTTGAAGCAGTGCATCTCGCTCGACGAGTGCTTCCGGCCAGTTGGGTGAAGCGACGCTGCTCAAAAACCGACGCGTGTGACTCAGCACATTGCCATAAAGGTCCAGTTCGTGAAGATGCACCGTACCGGCAGGATCATCGTGACGGTACAACTGACCACACAAATTATGCGCAGAAGCCTCCGCGCTGGCATCGGCGTAACTGAAACGCTCCAGCACGTTTTGGGGCACGTTCTGATCTCGCTCCCTAATTGCCGCCAAGCGCAGCAGTTCATCAAATTCACACTGCGCATGACTACCGCGACCGTCCCAGGTTTCCAGAACTTGCCCGGCTGCGCCCGGCAAACCGAGACGCCACCCAGCATCCACGCTGTCGGTTGATAGTGCGGCCCCTGACAGGCTCGTCACCTGGTTATGGTTGAACGGGGCCAATTCATCGACCGATGCCAGATCAAACAGGTAGGGATCGCGACTGGCCAGCAGCCGCCCGACTGCATCGAAGCGGTGTTGTGTCACTCGCGTATCGATCGGGACGCTCGCCTCGCGCCGATGAAACGCCACCGTTCTGACGATCAACCCGCGCGCATTCGACACCTGGAGCACTGGTGTGCCGGTATGCGCGTTGGACGGTGTGGCTGCTCGCATCCGTGCAGGCCTCGTTGACTGTGGGTTGCACACCACAATGTACCAGCGCCGGGTCCCTGCCTACTGTTAGAAATAACAGGTCATCGCAGTATTTTTACCAACGCATCCTCACCCCTAAACTGCCGATCCGCCCGTTCAAATCATTGTCATCAACATCACTGCTGTAATCGGCGCTAACGTACAGACTCAGTACGGGGGTCACTCTGGCCACCAATCCGAGACCCACTTAAACGGTCGATGATTTACGCCTGCTGCTGATCTTGTCGACCTGATCGAGGTCACCGTATTGCCGGTGAAGACCATTTGCCACACATTGGCCCGCAGGTATGGTTCGAAGCCCAGACCGTTGATGTCATAACTGCCTTTCAACCGCGCTCCGACCTGCCCACTCCATGAATTCAGTTCGCTGGCGGACGCGTTGCCAGATCCGGCATACGGCGTGTCAAGCGTAATGCGTTGAGCCGGTACATGATGGTTACCATCTAATTCTCACGCCCATACTGCCGAAGATGCCGCGAATCCGCCGGCTGTCAATATTGCTGGTGTGGTCGAGGCTGGAGTAAACGCTGATGTCTTTAGCGACGCTGAGGTTCATGCCTATGCCAATGTCAGCGGATGAGAATTTCTGCTTAGTAGTCACTTCGTCAACATTGTCGAACGTCACCGTGTCAGTGCCCGACAAGGTGCGCCACAGGTTGACCCGCAGGTAGGGTTCGAACGGACGGTCACTGATCTGGTAGCTACCTTTGAGCCGTGCGCCCAAGCGACCGGTCCATGCGCCGTCGGAATCGAATGTGACGCCGGAAATCCCATCGTTCTGGCTGTCCAGGGAGATTTTCTGGTGAATGATTTGCACCTGGGGCTCAACCACCCATTTGGCAGTCAGGGCAAATGGATAACCCGCTTCGCTGGACAGCGTCAGCCCGTGACCCCGGGTGTCGAGTTTAAGGCCGCGTTCGGAGCGGTTTTCACCATCAAAGCGGGTCGCCATGATCACGTTATCGAAATACCAGCCGCCGCCACCCAATAGCGTCCAGTACAAGCCGACATGATCGCCTCGTAGATCGATCTTGCCCGCGCGGTTAT
>JALYPE010000586.1 GCA_030856525.1 Pseudomonadota bacterium
AACAAGAAGGCCCGATGCTCACCGCATCGGGCCTTTTTCATGGGCGAGAAAACTGACTGATGGATTATTTCGCCGCCAGAAACTCATCCGTAGACACCACACTGGCATAGGCAAAACCCAGCGCCGCCATAAACGCAGCATGCACCTGCGCAGCCGGCACCGTCACACCATTGAACTCCAGATCCCGCGAGGCACAGGCATCGTGGACGACAGTAACGGTGTAGCCGAAATCCGCAGCGGCGCGGGTGATGCCGTCGATGCACATGTGGCTCATGCTGCCGACAACGACCAGTTCCTTGATGTCCTGCTCGTCGAGGATCGACTTCAATTCGGTTTCGCGGAACGAGTTGACGAAGTGCTTGAGCACCACCGGCTCGTCGGCGCGGTTGAGGACTTTGGGGTGCAGCTTTGCGCCTTCCGAACCTGGGGTGAAGAACGGCGCATCGTCCGAAGTGAATTCGTGACGGATGTGCACCAGCGAGTCACCGGCAGCGCGAAACGCTTCGATCAATCGAGCCGCGTTGTCCGCCGCCGCATCAGCGCCGACCAGCGGCCATTTGCCTTGCGCGAAATAGTCGTTCTGGATATCGACTACGATGAGTGCTTGCTTGGCCATGACTGTTTCCTCGAAATGCGTTTGGGTGTGGATCAAGTATCGGCTCAGGCTGGTACGCTGAGGATTGGCGGCACCGACAATTACGAGGGGAAAACTGACAATGACTGCGCAAAGGGCTATCGCCGAGCTGGGTGTGCTGATTTATCCCGGTGCGCAAATGGCGGCGGTGCATGGTCTGACCGATCTGTTCGGGGTGGCCAATGCCATCGCCGCCGAGCATCAGGCTTTGCAGCTGCCGATACTGCGCGTCAGCCACTGGCAAAGCAGTGCGGATCTGCCACCGGTGCGCATCCATGACAGTCATCCCGGGCCAGACCGAGCGCTGGTGGCGCTATTGATTCCACCGTCGATTGGCGGTTTCTCTGAAGGTCAGGCACCGCAGGCGCTGATCCAATGGTTGCGTGAGTTGCATGCCAACGGTGCAACGCTGGGCGGTGTTTGCGTGGGTTCGATTCTTCTGGCGGAAAGTGGATTACTCGACGGTCGCAGCGCCACCACCCACTGGACCTCGGCTAAAACCTTCGCCGAGCGATACCCGGCGATCAAGCTCAAGGCCGATACGCCGATCGTCGACGACGGCGATTTAATCACTACTGCTGGGCTGATGGCCTGGTCGGAACTGGGTTTGCGTCTGGTCGACCGGCTATTGGGGCCGAGCATTGCCACGGCCACGGCGCGCTTTCTGGTGGTTGAACACAGCGACAGTGCCAGCCAGTGTGGCAGCAACTTTTCACCGATTCTCAACCATGGCGACGCGTCGATTCTCAAGGTGCAGCACTGGCTGCAAGGCAATGGGGCGACGGATGTGTCACTGACAGCGATGGCCGAGCGGGCGGGGCTGGAGGAGCGTACTTTTCTGCGTCGATTCCGCGCGGCGACCGGGTTGAAACCGACTGAGTATTGTCAGCATCTGCGAGTCGGCAAAGCCCGGGAAATGCTCGAGTTTACCAATGGCACCATCGACCATATCGCCTGGACTGTCGGGTATCAGGATCCCGGAGCGTTTCGCGCAACGTTCAAGAAGATTACCGGGCTGGCGCCGAGTGATTATCGAGCGCGCTTTGGGGTGACGCCGGTCACTGTCATCCGATAGTTGCTGTGGCGCAAACCCGCTCCCCCAAGGATTTGTGTGATTCTCAAGTCATGCAAAATGGCCGGGGCCAGCTGAGCGTCGTGCAGAATAAAGCAGGCCGTGTGCCATCGCTTTCCTCTCCAAACCCTGATTTTCCGGCTGAGTTCCAGACTCAGCGAACCTGGCCTGATCTCTGCACCTTCTACACTACATTCATCACGCGTTGATTGGAGGGGAATGCATGACCCCAACAAACCGCAGGAAAACAGTCGTCGCGCATTCGGTGCGCCCGCAGGCTCCTCAGCATGAAGTTGAGACCAATCAAGCGCTGGCCCGCTGGCTGGCGCAGGTTCTCGGCCTCAACTATGGCGGCAGTTACGATCCCGAACAGCATAGTGATCGTGAGCTTTATCTGTTGCCGACTCAAACCCTTGTGGGCGCCACGGCCGCTCGCGAATTAGGCGTCAGCGGCCCCGACGATTTATGGGGTGGCTACGTCGAATACGATTTCATCTGCACCAAGGCCATCAGTCACGGCTTGCTCAACAAAAACGCTAAGGCCCCGCCTGGCTGGTCGCCGCTGTTCTCCGAGCGCGTGCTCAGTGTCGTGCTCGACGGCCTCAGTGTTTTCTCCCTCGCCGATGCGCGTCCTGCAGCGGAGCACTTGCTGGGCGCAGGGCCGATCCGTCTAAAGCCGGTGCATGCTTGCGCAGGACGCGGTCAGGAAGTGCTGAACAGTCTTGATGAAATCGATGCGGTGCTCGCCAGGCCAGACGCTCAAGCGCTGTTCGATGGGGGCGTGGTGATCGAGCAAGACCTTACCGACGTGGTGACGCACAGCGTTGGCCAGAGCTTTATCGGCGATAAAGTGCTGAGTTATTGCGGCGATCAGTACCTGACCGAAGACGCCCATGGCGAGCAGGTTTACGGCGGGTCCAACTTGCTCGTGGTTCAAGGGAATTACGACGATCTGCTCGAACTGGAGCTACCTGACGACGTACGTCTGGCCATTCAGCAAGCGCAAATATTCGACAACGCCGCCGATGAGGCCTACCCCGCGTTCTTCGCCTCACGCCGCAATTACGACATCGCTCAGGGCCGGGACAGCTCGGGCAAACCACGCAGCGGCGTGCTCGAGCAATCCTGGCGAATGGGCGGCGCCAGCAGCGCCGAAGTCGCGGCGCTGCAGAGCTTCATCAATCACCCTGGGATGCGTGCGATACGCGTGTCTTCGGTGGAAACCTACGTCGACCAGGCGCTACCGGCGGACGCCATTGAGGTGTATCGCGGGCCCGCAGAAAACAGCGACTTTCTTCTCAAGTACGTGACGGTTCAATCCTATGACGGCTAGAAGCGAAAGCATTCAGATCGACATCGACGATGAACAAATGAGCGGGACATTCCTCAGCCCCAAGTCCAGGGTTCCCGGCGTGCTTTTCGTACACGGCTGGGGCGGTAGCCAGGAGCGTGACCTTGAGCGGGCCAAAGGTATTGCGGGTTTGGGTTGCGTGTGTCTGACGTTTGACCTGCGCGGGCACACCGGCTCGGGGATTCCGCTGACGCGGGTGACCCGCGAGGATAATCTGCGCGATTTGCTGGCGGCGTATGACCGTTTACTCGCTCACCCGGCGCTGGATACCTCCGCCATCGCAGTGGTCGGCACCAGTTATGGTGGTTACCTCGCTTCGATCCTGACGTCTTTGCGCCCTGTACGTTGGCTGGCGCTGCGCGTGCCGGCGCTGTACCGCGACGAGCAGTGGCACACGCCCAAGCGCGATCTGGACAAGCTCGATCTGCGCGATTATCGCAGCACGCTGGTGCGCGCCGACAGCAATCGTGCGTTGCACGCCTGTTCGCAATTCACCGGGGATGTGTTGCTGGTCGAATCCGAAACCGACGCTTATGTGCCGCACGCCACGATCATGAGTTATCGCGCGGCGTGTCAGCAGACGCATTCATTGACTCACCGGATTATCGACGGGGCGGACCATGCGCTAAGTGAACCGGTGGCGCAGCAGGCGTATACATCGATTCTGGTGGATTGGATCACTGAGATGGTGGTGGGTGAGCGGTTGAGCGTTATTCAGTCGTTTTGAAATCGGCAGTGGATGCTTCGAGGGCAAGCCTTGCTCCCACAAATCGACGCCAACTTCCATCGCGGGCAAGCCTTGCTCCTACACATCACCACAATATGTGGGAGCAAGGTTTGCCCGCGAAGGCGTCGTCCGCATCAACCCACATCTCAGGACGGCTTCTTGGCAATCCGCAACGACTTCGCCTTGGCTTCCACCAGCAAATACATCACCAACGTGATCAACAACGGCAACAGGAAATAAATCGCCCGATACGCCAGCAGTCCGGCCACCAGGCTGCCTCGCGAAGCCTCATGTTGCAGCAGCGCTACAAACACCGCTTCCAGCACGCCCAGACCTGCAGGAATGTGCGTGATGACCCCGGCAATGGCGCTGATCAACAGCACGCCCAACACCAACGGATAATCCAGCTTGCTCGGCAACAGCGTGAAAATCACTGCGGC
The DNA here is from genome assembly GCA_030856525.1 of Pseudomonadota bacterium. Taxonomy (GTDB): domain Bacteria; phylum Pseudomonadota; class Gammaproteobacteria; order Pseudomonadales; family Pseudomonadaceae; genus Aquipseudomonas. Next base: position 4,225 of record JALYPE010000586.1, read on the forward strand.
CATCAGCGACCAGTTCAGCGCACCCAGCGCCAGTTGCAGCATGGCCATACGCACTGACGGCAGGTTGATTTCCATCCCGCGAATCGTCCACTCCCGGCGCTTGGAAAACTGGCAAGCCGCCAAGTATCCCGCCACGACCAACAGCAGCAGCACGCCAATGCCTTGCAACGCGAGGGTGCTCACCTTCCAGCCGGGCGGCATACGCACCAGCCCACTGCTGAACACGGCCCCGGCGATCAGCATGTAGCCAAACCAGTTGGTCGCCAGGCTCAGCCCGAGGATCTTGGCTATGTTGCCCTTGCTCACGCCCAGCCGCGAATACAGGCGGTAGCGCATGGCGATCCCGCCAACCCACGCACTGAGGTTGAGGTTGAAAGCATAGCTGATCACACCCACCGGAAGGATCTGCTTCCACGTCAGATCCTGGCGAATGTAAGTACGGCCGATCAAGTCGAAGCTGGCGTACACCAGGAAGCTCAGCAGCGTCACGCTGGCGGCGATGATCAGCGTGCGCACCTTGAAGTCGGCCAGCGTATCCAGCACCTCGTTCCATTCGATGCGCTGCGCGAACATCGTCAACAGCGCAATCAGGGCCAGGAAAAACAGCATCGTCAGCGGTTTTTTCCAGCGGCTCCAGCGCGATTTCGGTTGTTCGGCGTGATTCGCCGATTGCGTTTCAGCGTGGCTCATCAGGTGTCACTCCGCGCGGAATGGGAAAAAGGTTTCAGGCGTGGTTTGTGCGCCGGCAGCCAACCGGCCCATGCCGGGAAATGCCGCAGGAAGTGAAACACCAGAAAACCTACGGTCATGTGCCAGACGCGTCCACGCGGCGATTTGTCGGCGGACATGGCTTTGCAGTGGTTCCGGCTGAGGTCTTCGAGGCGTTCGAACAGTTCACGATTGAACGCGCGATCACGAATGAGCACGTTGGCTTCCAGGTTCATCGACAAGCTCAGCGGATCAAGGTTGCTCGAACCGACGGTGCTCCAGTCCTCATCCACCAAAGCGACTTTGCCGTGCAGCGGGCGCTCGCAATATTCGTGAATCTGTACGCCGGATTTCAGCAAGTAGTCATAAGTCATGCGCGCAGCGAGCTTGGCCACCAGCATGTCGGGCTGACCTTGCAGGATCAGCCTGACTTCGACACCCCGCCGCGCTGCATTGCGGATTTCCCGCAGCAGTCGATAGCCGGGAAAGAAGTAGGCATTGGCGATCACGACGCGCCGTTGGGCGCTGCGCAATACCTGCCGGTAAACCTCCTCGATATCGGTGGTGTGTTCACCGTTGTCGCGATAGACCAGGCGCACCTGACCGTCATGATCGGTGAAGGCCATTTCCAGACGGCGCTGCCGGCGCCGTTGCCACCAATATTTCGCCCGGACCGGACGACCGCTTTGCAGCAGGGCGAAATGATGAATGTCGGCGACGGCCGGACCCTGGATTTCCACCGAATAATCCTGCTTCGCCTCAGGGCCGAAATCAGCCAGGTGGTCGGCGGAAAAATTGATCCCGCCGATGAAGGCGATGGTGCCGTCAACCACCACAATCTTGCGATGCAGGCGGCGGAACCAGTTGGTGCGAAAGCCCAGACGTTTGGGCGCCGGATCAAACATCTGCACGTGTACGCCGGCCT
>JALYPE010000591.1 GCA_030856525.1 Pseudomonadota bacterium
CCTACAGCTGTGGCAAAGGCTTGCCCCCAAAGCCTGTGGGAGCAAGGCTTGCCCGCGATTGCTTTCATAGATTACTCAGGAATACGCAACGACTGACCTGGGTAAATCTTGTTCACATCCTTGAGCATTGGCTTATTAGCGTCGAAGATCTTTTGATACTTGTTGGCATCGCCATACACGCGCAAAGAAATCGCACTGAGGGTGTCACCCTTTTCGACCACCACAAACTTGGCCGCAACAACTACTGGGCCGGTCACGGTGATCTGGTCATCAACACCGCTGACACCGGCCACGTTACCCAGCGCCAGAAGGATTTTTTCCTTCTCTTCCTGAGTGGCCGCTTCGCCGGTAGCGATCACTTTATCGCCCTCGACTTTCACTTGGATCTTGGACGTGTCGATGCCTGTCAGGGCATCCTTGACGTGCTTGGTCAACGCCTCGCTGTTGGCTTCGGCCTTGTCGGGCGTCAACGCATCGAGGATTTTTTCACCTGCATCTTTCAAAAAGCTGAAAAGGCTCATCGTGTGCTCTCCTTGGTAATTAAGTGTCCGGACGCAAGAGACTAGACCAACCCCGCAATGCGCGGTTCCAAACCGATCAATGACGTCCGTCCGGTGCAAGCGCTAGAATCCGTCCCTTACCGCGCCCATGGAGCGAAGATGGACATCAAGCAGCTGAAATTCCTCATCGCTCTCGACGAAACCCGGCATTTCGGTCAGGCCGCCGCGCGCTGCCATATCACTCAGCCGACCCTGTCCATGCGCCTGCGCAGCCTCGAAGAAGAGCTCGAATTGCCCCTGGTCAATCGCGGCCAGCGCTTTGAAAGTTTCACGGCGCCGGGCGAGCGTGTTCTGGCATGGGCGCGCACGGTGCTGGCCGCCTACGATGGCTTGCAAGCCGAGGCCGCCGCGTGTCGCGGCAATCTGGTCGGTACATTGCGTCTGGGGGTGGTGCCGCTGTCGAGTTTCGATCCGCTGCTGTTGATGCAACGTTTACACACCGAGCATCCGAATTTGCGCTTTGAATTGTCGGCGTTGAGTTCGGAGCAGATCCTCGAACAACTGGCGAACAATCGTCTGGACCTTGGCGTGTCGTACCTGGAACGGCTCGACGGCGAACGTTTTGACTCGCTGGCCTTCAGCGAAACCCGTATGGGCCTGCTTTATGATCAACGCTTCTTCAGCTTCAGCGAGGCGCCGCTGAGTTGGGAAGCGTTGATCGAGTTACCGCTGGGCATGCTCACCAGCGGCATGCATTTCCGTCAGTCCATCGACCACAACTTTCACAGCCGTGGGCTGACTCCACAGCCTCTGCTGCAAACCGATGCCGTGCATCAACTGTTACAAGCCGTGCACGGCGGCCTGTGCTGCGCCGTGATGCCACTGGATGGCGGCCTGGAAAATCTCACCGATCACCTGCGCCTGCAGCCTATCGAAAATGCGCAAACCCTTGCCCGGCTGGGGCTGATCATGCGCCGCAGTGCCCCGCGCTCGGCGCTGGCCGAGGCATGCTTTGCGCTCTATCAGAAATCGACAGTGGACTCTTGATCGACGTCATCTATCGGCACATCAGTAATAGCGATTAGACGCGACCTTTTGACGCGCCTAGGCTTAAAGCTGACCAAACCGTCGGTGATGCCCCATGAACGCCAAGCGCCCTGCCTGCGCGGCGCCAGCACTCGAAACGCCCGCGCCCGCCGCCAGCCAGACTTATAGCTACTGCGACCTGCAGCACATTGAATCCGCCCGCACCGAGTTGGCCGAGGAAGTGGCGTTGGCCATTGCCTATAACGGCATCAGCCAGGCTGTCATGCTGGTGACACCGACGGACCTCGAAGACTTTATCGTCGGCTTCAGCCTCGGCAGCGGCATCATTGAAGAGCCCACCGATATCTACGACCTGCAGTTAAGCGGCTCAGGCTCGGCCCAATACGCGCAAGTGACCATCGCCAACCGCGCCTTCTGGAACCTCAAGCAACAGCGTCGGCAACTGGCCGGCACCAGTGGCTGCGGGCTGTGTGGCGTGGAAGCGGTCGAGCAGGCGTTACCCAACCTCAACGTGCTGCCTGGCGCTGCACTGCCGCCCGCAGAATGGCTCGACGGATTGCGCCAGCGTATCGGTGCGTTCCAGCCGCTGGGCCAGCACTGCGGCGCGGTGCATGCCGCGGTGTTCATGAATGCCGAGGGCGAGCTGTTGCTCGGCCGTGAAGACATCGGTCGGCACAACGCCCTCGACAAGCTGATCGGCGGGCTGATTCGCCAGAACATCCCGACTGCCGGCGGTCTGGCGATTGTCACCAGCCGATGCAGCCTCGAA
>JALYPE010000599.1 GCA_030856525.1 Pseudomonadota bacterium
CGCCGAACTGGAGAGCATCGAGACAGGTGCCACAAAGCCCATCTGCTCGGAGATCCCGACCATCTGCGATGCGCGCCAGCCCGAGTTGGAGCTATTACCGTAGCCGGTGCCGCTTTGCAGCCATTTCACCCCGTGCAATGTAACGTTGTGCTCTTCTTCGTGGCCGCCGGCGTGCACCCGTAGCCGCACGTTGTCACCGGTGTAGGTCCGCAGCATCGGCGTGAACGGATCACCCGGCTCCGAGCCACGGTTGATGTGCGGCGGGAACAGTGTGGTGCCGCCGGTTGGGCCGGTCGCCGAGGTGATCAGGTTGGGCGCCAGGTTCATCGCTGGAATCGCCCGGTCAGTACGGCTTTGCATGGCGTAAGCGAGGTCACCGCCAAGGCCGTCGGCCTGCATGCCGCGCTTGCCGTCCGGGCCGACCTTGTTCGGGTCGTACACTCGCAGGGCCAGCGGTTCGTTGCGGTAATTGACCACGAACATGCCCGGATCATCCACCGAGATCGCTTGCGGGCAAGGCCGGCTTGGGCAGCCCGGAATCACCCCGCCCCGTACTTCCACCACCTGTTCGAGCAGCTGGCTGGTGTTGTCGCGCACCGGCGGGTTGATCGCATAGCGGAACGTGTCGGCAGTGGCCGGGAACGCTTGTGGATCAGGCACGCCATTCGGCCCGGCGCCAACGTAGACGCCGGCTTCATAGGCGTGCTGGAAGTCGCTGTACTCCAGGAAGAACTCGCGGAAGCTGTCGTTACGGCCGTCACCGTCGATGTCGCCGGTAGAGACCACCGCTTGCCACGAAGTCGGTCCGCCATCCTGCCGCGCGCCGCTGTGCAAAGGCTCGCCGGTTTCGCCATGGAACCAGGTGGAACCGGCAGGCTCGGCGAGCACGGTGGCGTACAGACCTATCTGCTGGTGCGTCGATGGGCCGAGGTGGTCGTGGGTGAAAATGGTGCCCAGGCCACGGTCGACGCCTTTGATGTTGATCACCGGATCGATGAACCAACGCTGCATGGCCGTCCGCGCACCCACCCAGTCCGCCCGGCCAAACTGACCGAAGTACGGGTGATTTTTCGCTTTCGGACACGCTGCAGTGCCATCACGCGGATCGGCCCCTTCGCACTCGTTGAACTCGCGAATCGCCTCAATGCGTTCCTGCACTGCGCCGGGCGAGAGCACGCCGTCTTCATAGTTCCAGCCGTTGGCCGAACCATCGGCTGAGGTCAGGTCCCATTTCGGCAAATGAATGTGCTGGCCGATCACGTCGGTCGGTGTGCGCACCTGATAATCGTCCATTTCATAAGTGGCCGGGACCAGGTTGGTTTGCTGATATTGCACGCAATCGAAGGTGTTCATGCGCATCACCAGCGGCTCTGGCGGACGCTGTTTGGTGATGACCGGCCAGGCGTCTTCCCACAGGGCAAGGATGCGCGCTTGCGGGAAGTGATAGCCGACTTTGTTGTACACCGCGTCGAACTGGATGTTGGCGGCTTTATAGACACGCGGACGGTCGGCAGTGAAGGTCGAGCTGCCGAGGAACGACAGACCGTCGGCGCGCTCGCCGCTGGCAAACTCACCCGTGCCGGCGCTGCTGGTCAGACGTTTTTGCCGGTCATCCATGCACGGTTCGTAAAAGGGCGCGCCAGCGATTGGCAGTGCGCCGTTGGTGCGGAAGTTGCGCGCCACGATTTGATTACCCGGCAGCAAGGCAAAGCTGGGGTGATCTTTTTTCGAGTGAAACAACATGGCCGCCTGTTCGACTTCAGTGCCTTCTTCGGGCAGGTAGATCGGTTTGGCGCGGGTCACTGCCTTGGAGAAATCCAGAGACGTGGTCACGGTCTGCGCCTGGCCTCCGGCCGAGACACCATCCAGCGTGTGCCGTCCCAGCCCGCCGTCCCAGCCACCCGATTGCGCAGGGTCAAGGTTGGCCCACAAGGCATTGCCGCTGGCTTTCAGGCTTTGCGCCGTAGCGGCGTCGAGCATGTCCAGAGGTGGCGTTGGGGGGCGTTGGCCGACCGAGCTTTCCATGCCACCGATCCAGAATGGATAGCCAGGGTTTTTCAGGCTGCCGTCGACGTTGCGGTTGGCTTCACTGCGATCTACAAGGGCCAGGGAACCGATGGCCTGCACCTCGCCGGAGCCGTCGTCATCGCCGGCTTCGTCATCATCATCGTCATCGCCAGCGGCGAGTAAGGTGGCGCCGACTTTGGGCACCACTGCAACTTTGCCCGGCATTGGCGGCATGGCTTTGCCTGGTAGCGGCACGATCGCGGGGATTGGTGTGCCTGCAATAATTTCGCCATCGGGCAAAGCCCGTGCGCCCGCCGCCGGTTTACCGCTGCGCAACGCGAAAGGCTCACTGTGGAAGCCGTCCTCGCCCTGTTGCGACACTTCCAGTTTGGTGCCTTCTTCGAACACGTCATGCACTCGCCACATGGCCCACATGCCCTGGGCAAAGTGCGGGTAGAAATGGCAGTGATACACGGCATCGCCAGCGACGCGGTTACGGTTGCCTGAACCACCATTGGCGATTTCATAGGTGTAGCCGGCGCCCGGGCCGATGCCTTGGGCGTCGAGGTAATCGGAGTTGTCGTCATTGGGATTGAACAGCCACTGGTGCCCGTGCAGGTGAAAGATGTGGTGTTCATAACCGTTATGCGTGTTGCGGAATTTGACGAAGTCACCGATGTAGCTGTGGTTGACGTTGGAAGGTTCGGACGGATACAGCGCCATGGTCGCTTTGACGCCGACCTGGTCTGCGCTGGGTGTCTGCCCCGGGGCGATGTTTTCCAGGCCGGAATTGGCTGGCACGTCCACCAGCATCGCGACGTCACCGACGGTATGCGAGCTGAGGAAAAACTCTTCATAGGCGCAGGACAGGCAATCGTGCATCGGCCCCACGCCCAGGCGGTTGGCGAGCACTTCGGCGCCCAGGCCGCCGGAACCGTAGTTGATCATGAACGAGTCGCGGGTCGGTTCCAGCACATGGCCCATCACCGGGTCCGCCCAGTAAGCGGGGAACGCTTGGGTAACAGCGGTTTCATCCTGGAACTGCGAGGAGAAATCGCGGAACGCTTCAAGTCGATTAGGCAGTGCCGGATTGCGTTTTCCAAGGGTTTCCAACGGATACGTCGAGGCCGGGAAACTGCCGTCGGCGTTGCTGCCCATGACCACTGCGTCGGCTTCGTTGGTGATTATTTCATTGCCATCGATCATGCCAAGGATCGGCGTGCCGGCCTTGCCTTCACGGATCCACGGTTCACGCTGCGGGTAGCGCGCCTGGTAATCGACGATTGGCTGGCCGGCCGGTGTACGTCCGGTGGTGGCCAGGCGCATTTCTTCTTCGGTCAGCGTGTTGCGATAAATTTTGGCCCCTTTGGGCATCACTGCCACTTGGCCGAACAAGCCGTTGGCGTTGTTGCCTGCGGTACCTTCACTGCCGAAGGTCGCGCCACGGCTACTGACGGTGAACGCGCCTTCGCGTTCGGCGTACAGGGTGTACGAGCGACTGGCGCCGGGGGCGATCAGGGTGTTGGCATTGCGCCCGGTGTAGGAAGAAATGTCATCAATGCTGTCGACCGCTTGCAGGCCGTTGACCTGGAAACCGACGTGGCGATCGCGCACCTGCTCATCGGCTTTGAAGGATTGCTGATTGGCGTTTTGCAGGTCTTCATCTTCGTGGCCTTCCTCCTCGCCGCCATCGTCCGAGGAGTTGGGGTTGGCTTGATAGGCCAGCAGGTTTTGCAGGTTGACGGTCAGGCAGTCGCCGGCAGCCACTCGCAGCACCAGTGGCCGCGGGCGTTTGTCCGGGCGCAGCGACACTTTGCCCGGCACCGCCGCGCCGCCCCGGGCCAGCGACTTATCGTGGTCGTCGACCACGTCGCGGCGCAGGGCGTACATCATGCCGTTGACGTTCTGCGCTCCGAGGCGGTTGAACATCAGCGGCTGGTCCAGCGCCACGACGTTGGCGACCAGATTGCGCTCACAGCGCAGGGCTGCTTGCGCTTGACTGAGGCCGATCATCGACGCCACCAACAGCAGCAAGTGGAACAGAAACTGAGCGTTGGATTTGCCGGTCATGATGATGGACCTCGCAGTAGGTGCTCAAAGGATTGGTTCACGACACTGTCGCTGGAGCAATCGGCATGCCATAAAAAATAGTGTTTTGATTCAGTTAGTTGAGGAGTGAACCTGACGGGCCGGGGGATAATCCCCACCCAATCCCCCTATTACGGGCAGGCCGCTCCGGGTGCGGATCACCGCGCCTTGTAGGAGCGAAGCTTGATCGCGATGGTCGTAAACGATGACGTGATTTACCTGGATCAACGCGGTGACCCAACGTCCTTCGCGAGCAAGCTTCGCTCCTACAGACGCAGACGCAGCCTCGCAAGCTCGGCAGCTGCTACAGGACGGCGTGCAATATTAGGATTGAGCGAAGCGCCGGGCGCGAATGTCGGGTGGTGGTTCCCCACATTCGGGGCAACCCCCCATCACAGCGGCGCATCCACCGCCAAGCCTTGCAATCGCCGGTATTGGCGCAGCACATTTGGCACGTAACGCTGGGTTTCGGCGAATGGCGGGATCACGCCGCCGCGGCTCAGGACCGCCTGCGGCCCGGCG
>JALYPE010000197.1 GCA_030856525.1 Pseudomonadota bacterium
CCGTGTAGGCGCTGCCGCAGGCTGCGATTTGCTTCATCAACGGCTCAGATACATCCGCGTCGTCAGCAGATAAACCGGCAACCCCGACACCAGGATCAACAACGCCGCATAAGGCGCCGCTGCTGCAAATTCCACATTCGCGGTATGCGCCCACACTTCCGTTGCCAATGTATTCAGCCCGGTCGGACTCAGCAGCAGCGTCGCCGTCAGCTCCTTCATCGCATCCAGAAACACCAGCGCGAAAGCCGCGCCCAGCGCCGGGAAAATAATCGGCAACGTCACCCGACAAAACGCCGTGAAAGACGACGCCCCCAGCGTGCGAGCCGCTTCTTCAAGCTGCGGCGCAGCCTTGTTCAGTGCCGTGCGGACCGGTGCCTGGGCCAGCGGCAAAAACAACAATGCATAGGCGATCAGCAACAAGCCCGAGGTCTGGTACAGCGCCGGCACGTAGTGCAGGGCGAAATACACCAGGGTCAGTGCAATGACCAGCCCGGGCAGCGCATGCAGCAGGTACGGCAAGCGTTCGCCCCAGATCGCCAGTGGGCCTTTGTAGCGCACCACCAGTAATCCGACCGGGACTGCGAACACCAGACACAGCGCCGCGCCGCCCAGCGACAGGGCCAGAGACGACAGCAGCGCCTCGCTGATCGCCGCTACCGGGAACGCTGCAGACGAACCCACCGCCAGCCAATACGCCAACATCCCTAGCGGAATGCCGCTGCCGACGATTGCGAGCGTCAGGCAGTAAAGCTGTCCGGCAGCCGTCCATGGCCCGAGCTGCACCTGCGCCGCACGCCGTGCCGCACCTTGACCGGTACGCACATGTCGACCCTTGCCGCGAACTCGCAGCTCAAACCACAGCAACATCAGGCACAGCGCGAGCAGTACCGCCGAGAGCATCGCCGCGTTGGCGTTGCTGAATTCCAGCTCGAACTGCTGATAAATCGCCGTGGTGAATGTTTGCAGGCCAATGATCGACAGTGCGCCGAATTCCACCAGCATGTGCAGCGCAATCAGCAATGAGCCCGCCAGCAACGACGGCCACAGCAGCGGCAAGGTAACGCGAAAAAATACCCCGACACGGTTTTGCCCCAGCGTGCGCGCAGACTCTTCCAGCGAGGGGTCAAGATTGCGCAAGGTGGCCGCGACCGGCAGAAAGATCAGTGGGTACTTGGACAGGGTCATCACCAGAATTGCCCCGCCCAGGCCCTCGAAGTTCGCGCTCAGGGAAACCCAGGTGAAACTGCTGACAAACGCCGGTACTGCAAACGGCAAGCACAGAACCACGCCCCACACCCGCCGCCCCGGTAAGCTACTGCGCTCCAGCAGCCAGGCCAACGACAGACCGATCACGCCACAGGCGACCGTCACGCCGACCATCAGCGCGAGGGTGTTGCGCAACAAACCAAATACATACGGTCGCCAGAGCAAATGCACGGCTTCGGCCCAGCCTGCTTGCCAGGTTTTCAGTCCGACGTAAGCCAGCGGCAACAGGCTCAGAATAACCAGCAGCAAAACCGGCAGCAGCAACCAGATCGAAGGTCGCTTGCGTCGTGGCACGTAACCCCCGCGCGAAGCGGGGGGGGATAACGATGCACTCATCAGTTCAGGCCAACGTCACGTTCCAGGTCGAGGGCTTCTTCGGCATTACCGAGGTCGGCCGGCGTGACTTTCGGCGCTTCGAGTTCGCTGAACGGTTTGAGCCCGCGATCCGATTCCATGCCTTTGTGCAGCGGGTATTCGGCAGTGGTCTGGGTGATCACGCGCTGACCTTCTTCGCTGGCCATGTAGGCAAGAAATTGCTGGGCTTCTTTGGGATGCTTGCTGGATTTCAGCACGGCTGCGCTGGAAACAGTGATCAGCCCGCCAACGTCACCGCCGGTGAAGTAATGCAGTTTCGAGTCGAGCTGACCTTTTTCACGCTGCAGGGCGAACCAGTAGTAATTGTTCACCAGCACGGTGGCGACTTCGCCGTTTTCCACAGCCTTGAGAGCGACCATGTTATTGCTGTAGGTCTTGCCGAATGCGCGCAGGCCGGTCAGCCATTCTTCAGCGGCGTCCATGCCGTGCACTTTGATGATCGCCACGGCTTGTTCCTGGAACGCGCCGCTGGTGGGCACGAAGCCTACCTTGCCTTGCCATTTGGGGTCGGAGAATTCCATCACCGATTTCGGCAGGTCTTTCTCGTCGATCAGCTTGGGATTGAACGCCACCACACGAACGCGCGCGGTGATGCCGATCCAGGTGCCATTGCCAGCGACGTAGTCTTTCGGCAGCACGGCGAGGGTGGCGGCATCCGTCTGGGCCAGTAGGCCTTGTTCGCCGAGTTTGTTCAGCGGCGGCGATTCTTCGGTGTAGATGACGTCGGCGGGGGAGCGATCACCCTCTTCGACGACCTGGCTGGCGAGCTGATTGCTGCTGCCTTTACGCACATTGACGTGGATGCCGGTTTTGGCTTCGAAAGCCTTGGCAACCGCGTCGCCGACTTCCTTGTGTTGACCGTTGTAGAG
>JALYPE010000206.1 GCA_030856525.1 Pseudomonadota bacterium
GGATCGTGCATGCGGTTTACATCATCGCCAAGCGCTGATTATTGCGGCGCCTAGTAGCTTGCTTTCGCGAGCAGGCTCGCTCCTGCAGGTTGGTGCCATTAATACGATTTACGGCACGACATAAAACCTGTGGGAGCATTACTTGCACCCGAAAATCGCAACGCGGTATTTAGTTCTGGAACCCCATCACCCGCCGATAAAACAACCACTCCTGCTCCAACGCATGCGCCTGATTCCCGGCTTTGCGAAAGCCGTGACGTTCATCCGCATAGTAATGCGCTTCCACCGCAATACCGTTTTCCTGCAGCGCCTCGACCATGTCGCGAGTCTGCTGCGGCACGACCACGGCATCCAGTTCTCCCTGAAAGAAAATTACCGGCACGCTGATATTGTCTGCGTGCAGCAACGGTGTTCGCGCGGCATATCGCTCGGCGTCGGCTACGGGATCACCGATCAGCCAATCCAGATAATCCCCCTCGAATTTATGCGTTGCACGGGCCAGTGCGACTGGGTCGCTGACGCCGTACAAACTGGCACCGGCACGGAAAATGTTATGGAACGCCAACGCACAGAGAGTGGTATAGCCGCCTGCGCTGCCGCCGCGAATGAACGCTTGATCGCCATCGATCAGACGGCGTTCGGTCAGATGGCGGACCACCGCGCAGGCATCTTCGACATCTACCTCCCCCCAGCTTAAATGAAGCGCTTGGCGATATTCGCGACCGTATCCGCTGCTGCCACGGTAATTGAGGTCAGCCACAGCGAAACCACGTTGCGTCCAGTACTGAATTCGCGGGTCGAGCATCGGGTAGCACGCCGACGTCGGGCCGCCGTGGATAAACACCACCAGCGGCGGTTTCGCCAACCCGGTCATCTCGGGATAAAAGAAGCCATGCGCCTCGCCTGCGCCGCTCGGGTAGCGGAGGGTTTGCGGGATGCTGATTTGCCCGGCAGGCAGCGGCGCGCCACCGCCGGCCAGCACGTTGACCTGGCCGGTGCTGCGGTCGATGGTGATCACCGCTGCCGAGCTGATCGGCGAGGCGGCAATGCAATAGATGAACTGCTGATCCAGTGCAAGGCTACGGAAGCGGCTGTATTCGCCCGTGAAATCTTTATGGCCAAGGCCCAGTCGGCCAAAACCGTCTTCAGTCCAGCTGGCCAGATAAGTGTCGTCCGCCAGCGGTAGCCAGGTGCACCCGCCTAACTGCCAAGGCGCCGGGCCATGATCGGCTGCGGCGCTCGGCAGCGCACGCAAGCCTTGCGCCGATTCCACCCATGGCTGCCAGAAACCATCACGATCAGTCAGACAAAGCAGACGACCACTGTCATCGAATCGCGGCTGTTGCAGCGACTCTTCGAGATCACGGCCGGCCACGCAACGCGGCTGGGTGAAGTGGCCATCGCTGTGACGATCGGCGACCATCAAACGGGTCGCTGTCCAGGGTTGCTCCGGTCGACTCCATTCTATCCAGGCCAGCCGCTGGCCATTTGGGCTCAGCGTCGGCGAGGCGTAAAAATCCGCGCCTTCGGCCAATAGATGCCGCGTGCCGTTTTCGACATCGATAGCCACCAGTCGATGCTGGTCACGGTTTTCTTCGACCGCCAGCACCTGCCCATTGGCAAACCGCACATCACCGTAACGGTATTCGCCTGAGGTCAGCGCTTCGGGCTCGCCGGTGAGCGACTGGCGATACACCTGCTGGTCCGCCTCATTGACGAAAGCAATACCGTCATCGGTCAGACAAAACGCGCCACCGCCATATTCGTACACCCGACTGCGCGCACTGAAACCCGGCGGTGTCAGGCAATGAGCGTTGTCCTCGCGCCACTGCCAGATGCGGCAGGCGCCGTCCTCGGGCCGGTACTCGTTCCAGAACAGGCCGTGCGGGCCGACTTGCAATTCGGCAAAGTCGACACCGGCAGCGACGGCGTCGGCGGCGCTGAAGGGTTCAGCTTTTGGCGATGAGGCGTGAGTTTCGTTCATTGCGAAAGGCCAGTTGTTCGATGGTTTGAGTGGCGTGCTCGGCTTCTTCGCGGGCCTTGAGAATTACGCCGTGATGGTGCGACTTGCTGCACACCGGGTCAGCATTGCTCGCATCACCTGTGAGCATGAAAGCCTGGCAGCGGCAGCCGCCGAAATCCTTTTCTTTCTCGTCGCATGAGCGGCACGGTTCGGGCATCCAGTCGTAACCGCGAAAGCGGTTGAAGCCGAACGAGTCGTACCAGATGTGCTGCATGCTGTGGTCGCGCACGTTGGGAAATTGCACCGGCATCTGTCGGGCGCCATGGCATGGCAGCGCGGTTCCGTCCGGCGTAACGGTCAGAAAAATACTGCCCCAGCCGTTCATGCAGGCTTTAGGGCGTTCTTCGTAATAATCCGGCGTAACGAAAATCAGCTTGCACGGATGGCCTTCGGCTTCCAGCTTCGCCCTGTATTCGTTGGTGATGCGTTCAGCGCGAACCAGTTGATCCTTGGTTGGCAACAGACCGACACGGTTGAGCTGCGCCCAGCCGTAGAACTGGCAGGTGGCCAATTCCACGAAGTCCGCTTCCAGAGCGATGCACAGCTCAATGATGCGATCGATCTTATCGATATTGTGTCGATGGGTGACGAAGTTCAGCACCATCGGATAGCCATGGGCTTTCACTGCGCGAGCCATTTCCAGCTTCTGCGCGAAAGCTTTTTTCGAGCCGGCAAGAAGATTGTTCACCTGCTCGTCGCTGGCTTGAAAGCTGATCTGGATATGGTCCAGGCCGGCCTTCTTGAAATCGCTGATTTTCTGCTCGGTGAGGCCGATGCCCGAGGTGATCAGGTTGGTGTAGAACCCCAGCTTGCGCGCCTCGGCGATCAATTCGGCCAGGTCCTGACGCACCAGCGGTTCGCCGCCGGAAAAGCCCAGTTGCGCCGCGCCCATTTCCCGCGCTTCGCGAAACACCTTGATCCACTGCTCGGTGCTGAGCTCTTGACCTTGTTCGGCAAAATCCAGCGGGTTGGAGCAGTACGGACACTGTAGTGGGCAGCGGTACGTCAGTTCAGCCAGCAGCCAGAGCGGCAGGCCGATTTCCGGTTTGGGCGGTAACTTGTCCGACACGGTATCAGGCAAGTTCGATCCAGTGCTCAGCACGGGCGACCTCCATGAATTGCTCGATGTCGTCACCGAGCTCGGGCACGCCGGGGAACTGCGCGTCCAGTTGGGCGATGATCGCCGCGACGTCACGCTTACCGTCGATCAAACCGCCGATCAGCGCGGCGCTATCATTGAGTTTGATCATGCCCTCCGGGTAGAGCAGCACGTGGCCTTTTTGCGCCGGTTCGTACTGGAAGCGGTAGCCGGTACGCCAGGTCGGGGTCTTGCTGCGGTCGAAAC
>JALYPE010000212.1 GCA_030856525.1 Pseudomonadota bacterium
TGAGAGCAGAGTGACAGGCATTTCGTAGTGGATTTCAATCGGCGCCTGGAATGCCAGCATGCCGATAAAATGCATGGCCCAGATGCCGCCTGCCAGGCATGCCGCGCCGACGCCACGCCAGAGCCACTGGGAGGTGGGCTTGTCCGTATGCCGCAGCCGTTCGGCCATGTCCAGCGTGGCGAAGCCTCCCGCGCACGCCACCAGATAGGCCAATAGCACGAGAGAAAAGTCGTGTGTGCAATTGAGTATTACCTGCCCGGCGATCGGTAGCTCGGTAATAAAATGAAAACCAAGCCACTCCATAGCGTGCCCCGTCCATCAATCTGTTTAGCGCCGTACCACCGGGCGATTTCTTGGCAGTATAGGAAGAGTGCAAGTGATAGTGGCATTTTGGTGTCATTTTTTTTGGAATGAGGGTTAGCACATTACGAAATTAAAAAGTTGCGTTTCCCCTGTGAGGCGCCATGGTTGGATATCAGCTTTACGAATAATTACAGACAGCGTGATCGTGCGTGACTAGATTGCATTCTCCGGGCTCGGATGCATTGGCAGTGAAGCCCCAATAACAATAAATGAGACGGACCCATGCAGAACTCGACCCAAGCGGCGAATGCCTGGCGCATTCTGTTCCTGCTGTTCCTGGCCAACCTGTTCAACTTTTTCGACCGCACCATTCCGGCCATCATCATCGAGCCGATTCGCATGGAATGGTCCCTCAGCGACTTTCAGCTGGGGATTATCGGCACGGCATTTACCATCGTTTACGCCATTGCCGGCCTGCCCTTGGGGCGAATGGCTGATACCGGCTCACGCGCCAAGCTGATGGGCTGGGGCCTGGCGGCCTGGAGCGGGCTGACGGCGGTCAACGGGCTGGTCGGCAGTTTCTGGACGTTCCTGATCGTGCGCATGGGCATCGGCATCGGCGAAGCCAGTTATGCACCGGCCGCCAACTCGCTGATCGGCGATCTCTTCCCGGCTCACCGCCGCGCGCGTGCGATGGGCATCTTCATGCTTGGTCTGCCGTTGGGCCTGTTGCTGGCGTTCTTCACCATCGGCTGGATGGTCAAGGTGTTCGACAGCTGGCGCGCACCTTTCTTCATCGCTGCGGTGCCAGGGCTGATCCTGGCGGTTTTCATGTTCTTCATCAAAGAACCCAAACGCGGCGCAGCCGAAGCGGTGCAGGTGTCGCAAGAGCGCGTCGACCGGCCGATCCGCCGTGTGCTGGCGGTGCCGACGTTCCTGTGGCTGGTGATGGCGGGGCTGTGCTTCAACTTCGCCACCTACGCGTGCAACTCGTTTCTGGTGCCGATGCTGCAACGTTACTTTCTGATGCCGTTGCATGAAGCGGCGGTGGCGACCGGTATCATCGTCGGCGTGACCGGGCTGTTCGGCCTGACCTTGGGTGGCTGGGTCGCGGACAAGATTCACCAGCGAGTTGCCAATGGCCGGCTGCTGTTCGCCGCGTTCAGCCTGATCATTTCAACCGTCTGCACCGCTTGGGCGCTGCATGCCGGGCGCATTGAAATCGGCCTGTTTGTCGGCGTGTTCAGTTTGGGCTGGTTGTTCGCTTACAACTTCTACACCTGCGTTTACACCGCTATTCAAGACGTGGTCGAACCGCGCCTGCGGGCCACGGCCGTGGCATTGTTCTTCGCCGGTCTGTATTTGCTGGGCGGTGGCCTGGGACCTGTGGTGGTGGGTGGTTTGTCCGACCACTTTGCGCACACGGCGATGCTGGCTGCAGGCGCCGGGCAGATGACCGAAGCGTTCAAGGCCGTGGGGTTGCACGACGCGATGTACCTGATTCCTGTGGCGCTGCTGCTGACGATGGTGTTTCTGTTCATGGCATCGCGCACTTTTGTGCGGGATGCCCAGCGGATGAAGGATGGGATGGTGGCGGTGGTTGAGCCTGCTGGTTCAGCGGCGACGGCTTGATGCCCAATCGCGGGCCAGCCTTGCTCCCACAGGATTTGCGCACGCCGCGAACCTGTGGGAGCGAGGCTTGCCCGCGAAGAGGCCGTCTGCATTACCTCGGCAATTAAGCGCACAAAAAAAGGCCCGCATCGCTGCGGGCCTTCTTTTTTAGCGGTGGAGCAGGGCGTTTAACCCGCGACCAACACCCGAATCGCTTCCAGCCGCAACGCCGCTTTGTCGAGCATCGCCAGACCTTGCTCGCGCTGTTGGCGCAGGGCGACGAGTTCGCTATCGCGGACCGTTGGATTGACGGCTTGCAACGCGGTCAGGCGCGCCAGTTCTTCATCGGTGTCGGCAGCCAGACGGCGTTGCGCTTCTGCTACACGTTCGGCATGACGCGGGAAGATTTTCTCTTCACCGGCATTTATCCGCGGCGTCAGCTGGTCGCGCTGAGCCTGGATGAACTTGTTGGCGCTGGCACGCGGCACGCTTTCGAGCTGATCGTTCAGCGTCTCGAAGGCTACCCGCGCCGACAGGTCGTTGCCGTTGGCATCCAGCAGGCAACGCAACGCGGCCGGCGGCAGATAGCGACCCAGTTGCAACGACCGCGGTGCAACCACTTCACTGACGTAAAGCAGTTCGAGTAACACGGTGCCGGGTTTCAGCGCCTTGTTCTTGATCAGCGCCACGGCGGTATTGCCCATCGAGCCGGACAGGACCAGGTCCATGCCGCCCTGAACCATCGGATGCTCCCAGGTGATGAATTGCATGTCTTCGCGAGACAGCGCCTGATTGCGGTCGTAGGTGATGGTCACGCCTTCGTCGTCACCCAGCGGGAAACTGGCGTCGAGCATTTTTTCGCTCGGCTTGAGGATCAGGGCATTTTCCGAATGGTCTTCGCTGTCGATACCGAACGCATCGAACAGGGTCTCCATGTAGATCGGCAGGGCAAACTGATCGTCTTGCTCAATAATGTCCTCGACCAGCGCATCGCCTTCGCCAGCACCGCCGGAGTTGAGCTCCAGCAAACGGTCACGGCCGGTGTGCAGCTCGGCTTCAAGTCGCACGCGTTCGTCGCGGGCTTCGTCGATCAGCGCTTGCCACTCGCCGTCATCGGCGTTTTCCAGCAATGGCAGCAGACGCGCACCGAACTGGTGTTGCAAGGCGTTACCGGTCGGGCAGGTATTGAGGAAGGCATTCAGTGCCTCGTGGTACCACTGAAACAGGCGCTCTTGCGGGCTGGTTTCCAGGTACGGCACGTGCAGCTCGATGATGTGCTTCTGACCGATCCGGTCGAGACGACCGATACGCTGTTCCAGCAGGTCGGGGTGCGACGGCAGATCGAAAAGCACCAGGTGATGCGAGAACTGGAAGTTACGGCCTTCACTGCCGATTTCCGAACAGATCAGTACTTGCGCACCAAATTCTTCGTCGGCGAAGTAGGCGGCAGCGCGGTCACGCTCAAGGATGTTCATGCCTTCGTGGAACACCGTGGCCGGGATGCCGGAACGCACGCGCAGGGCGTCTTCCAAATCCATGGCGGTTTCGGCGTGGGCACAGATCACCAGCACTTTGGTGCGCTTGAGCATCTTCAGTGTGTCGATCAGCCATTCGACGCGCGGGTCGAATTTCCACCAGCGTTCTTCTTCGCTGGCATCAGGCAGGGCCTGAAAACTGACTTCCGGGTACAACTCGGCGTGCTCGCCCAGCGGCAGTTCGAGGTATTCGTCCGGGCATGGCAGCGGGTAGGGGTGCAGTTTGCGCTCCGGGAAACCCTGCACCGCCGCGCGAGTGTTGCGGAACAACACGCGGCCGGTGCCGTGGCGATCCAGCAATTCACGCACCAGACGCGCGCTGGCTTCGGTATCGCCATCATTGACGGCGGTCAGCAGCGCCTCGCCTTCATTGCCGAGGAAACCGTGGATAGTCTTGTGCGCTTCGGGGGACAGACGTCCCTTGTCCATCAGCTCCTGAACGGCCTCGGCCACCGGGCGATAGTTTTCGCTCTCGGCGCGGAAGGCGTGCAGGTCATGGAAACGATTTGGATCGAGCAGGCGCAGACGCGCAAAGTGACTGTCCTGGCCAAGCTGTTCCGGGGTAGCGGTGAGCAGCAAAACGCCCGGAATCACTTCAGCCAGTTGTTCGACCAGCGAATATTCCTTGCTGGCCTTTTCTTCGTGCCAGACCAAGTGATGGGCTTCGTCGACGACCATCAGGTCCCAACCGGCGGCGAACAGCGCGTCTTGCGCCTTCTCGTCCTCGACCAGCCATTCCAGGGCCACCAGGGCGAGCTGAGTGTCTTCGAACGGGTTGGTGGCATCGCTTTCGATGAAGCGTTCTTCGTCGAACAGCGCAACCTGCAGATTGAAGCGGCGGCGCATCTCGACCAGCCACTGGTGCTGGAGGTTTTCCGGAACCAGGATCAGCACCCGGCTGGCGCGGCCCGAGAGCAATTGGCGGTGGATCACCAGGCCAGCTTCGATGGTCTTGCCCAGACCCACTTCGTCCGCCAGCAAAACCCGCGGTGCAATGCGGTCGGCGACTTCTCGGGCGATGTGCAATTGGTGCGCGATCGGTTGCGCACGCACCCCACCCAGCCCCCAGAGCGAAGACTGTAACTGGCGGCTGGTGTGTTCCAGCGTGTGGTAGCGCAGCGAGAACCAGGCCAGCGGGTCGATCTGCCCGGCGAACAGGCGATCGCTGGCCAGACGGAACTGAATGAAGTTGGACAGTTGGGTTTCGGGCAGCGTGACGACTTCGTTCTGTGCATTGAGGCCGTGATAGACCAGCAGGCCATCGACGTCGTCGACTTCCTGGACCGTCAGCTTCCAGCCTTCGAAATGCGTGATCGAGTCGCCCGGCGAAAACCGGACACGGGTGAGTGGCGCATTCCGTAGCGCGTACTGGCGAGTGTCGCCAGTGGCCGGATAGAGCACGGTCAACAAGCGGCCGTCCTGTGCCAGAACGGTGCCCAAACCCAGCTCGGCTTCGCTGTCACTGATCCAGCGTTGCCCCGGTTGATACTGCTGCGCCATGCTGCCTGACTCCCACCTTGAAAAAGCGGGCTATCTTAACGGAATGCTGGCTTCAGGGCCAAAGGACTCTCATAAAAACTGACGTGTTTACGATAGTTGAACACTGCAAGTGGCGTCGATCGGGCACCAATGAGTGCCAATCAGGTCACAGTTTGCAACCGATGGCTCAAGTCGCCATCCGCGCAGCCGACAGACTGCTGACAGGAGACTCATCATTATGTTGCCACCCATGCTCCCTTTGAGCGCCGTGCCCATCACTTCACAGACGGATCCGGTGCGCCAGCGCCCCGAGATTCCGCCCGTTGTGCCGGTGCAGGAAAGCTCCAACGAAAGCACCATCGACCTGCAGCAACGCGACGCGGAAGAAGCGGCTTACCAGCTGCGCGAGGAGCAGCGACGCCAGCAGGAACGTGAGAAGCGCCGCCGTGAGGCCGATGAAGATCCCGAACAACATCTGCCGATCCCCGGCCACGTGCTTAACGCCGACAATACCGTGCCGGTCGCACCGCTGATCGATAACGAAGAGCGCCAAGGGCTGTGGGTTGATATACAGGTTTGAGTCGGTGACTGTTCAAGGCTGTCGCCAGACCGCATTATTGTGACAAACCTGCCAAGCGACGCACCGAACGCCATGAGCCAAGACGACAAGCTGATCGACCTCAACACCGAACGCGCCAAGCGTGTTCACGACCTCAACGACAAACGCCTGAACGAAGTGCGCCAGGCTTTTGAACAGGCCATGCCGTTGGGTAAAGCCAGGAAAAAGCCGAAGAACAAACCGAAAAAGCGTTGAAATGCCCTGCATTGTTTGATGCAGGTCAGTTTTATCCCCTCCTTTACGCCTATTCTCGGGCGACATTGATCCCGGTCAATTTTCTCTCCTGCCTGATTGGTTAACTTAGCCCTATCGCAACAGGGCAAGTGCTGGAGGCCAGTCATGTTTTTCGACAACGTGGTGATCGCCGGAGTGCTGACCGTCAGCCTCATGGTTGTGTTTTTCGCAGGGTTTGGATTTTTTATCTGGAAAGATTCGCACAAGCGCAAGCCGTAGGTCTTTCTGGATGTAGTGGGCACGCAAGGCATTTTGGGCAACTTCGGTTGCCCTTTTTTTTGTCTGCGATTTTGTGAGCTCCACACGAAACCGTAGGAGCAAAGCTTGCTCGCGAAGACAATGTCACAGTCAACATCGATTGCGACTGACACGCCGTCTTCGCGAGCAAGCTTTGCTCCCACGGATTTGGCTCTGCTTGCGATACGTGCAGGCACAAAAAAGGCGCGAACCTCACGGAACGCGCCTTCATCGTTGCAGCAACGTATCAGCTGCCCAGCGCCTTCGACGCCAGCCAGAACAGGCCGGCCGACAGCGCCACGGTTGCCGGCAGGGTCAGGACCCAGGCCAGCAGGATGGTTCTTACGGTGCCGCCTTGCAGGCCGCTTTTGTTGGCGACCATGGTGCCGGCCACGCCCGACGACAGCACGTGGGTGGTGGACACCGGCAGGCTGAAGATGTTGGCCATGCCGATCAGGCTGGCGGTGGTGATCTGCGCCGACATGCCTTGTGAATAGGTCATGCCTTGCTTGCCGATTTTCTCGCCAATGGTCAGCACCACGCGTTTCCAGCCGACCATGGTGCCCAGGCCCAAGGCCAGTGCGACCGCCAGAATCACCCAGAACGGCGCGTATTCAGTGGTGGCTGTCAAATCTTTGCGCAGCTTGTCCAGGTCAGCCTTTTCGCGGGCCGCCAAGGTAGGCAGCTTGCCGACTTTCTTCGCAGTGTCGTCCAGGCAAAGCAGGTAGCGACGCACCTCAATGCGGCTGTCGGACGGCAGCGAACGGTAATCCGCTACACCTTTCAGGGTGTCCAGCAG
>JALYPE010000224.1 GCA_030856525.1 Pseudomonadota bacterium
GGCCATCAGGGTGCGGCCGGCGCCGCCTCGACTGTGGTCATGCGCAGGTGACTGAAACCGAGTTTGCCGGCGGCGTCCATGGCGGTGATCACCGATTGATGCTGAGTCTTGCCATCGGCGCTGATGGAGAGTGGCATCTCGGTGTCACCGTTGGATTCTTTCTGCAGGGCATCCATCAGCGTGGCCAGATCGTTTTTGGGCAGCACCCGGTCATTCACCGAGAACGCACCTTCGGCACTGATGGCCACGTCGAGGCGTTTGGCCTGCTGGTCTTCGGCAGGAGAACCGCTGACCGCTTCCGGCAGTTCGACGCGCAGTTGGGTTTCCCGGGTAAACGTAGTGGTCACGACGAAAAACAGCAGCAGAATAAACACCACGTCGATCAGCGACGCGAGGTTTATATCCACAGTCTCCCGATGCTTGCGGCGGAATTTCACGCTTTGCCCCCGCTCAGGTCCACGTCACGATCACCCTGCACAACTTCTACCAGTTTGATCGCTTCCTGTTCCATGCCCACCACCAGTTCATCGACCCGGCGTTGCAGGAAGCGGTGAAAGAAGACGGCAGGAATACCGACCATCAGGCCCGCTGCCGTGGTGATCAGCGCCTTGGAAATACCACCGGCCAGCACTGCGGCATTGGTGGTCATGCCCGTGCCCATGAACGCACTGAAAATATCGATCATGCCCAGCACCGTACCGAGCAAACCGAGCAACGGCGCCATGGCGGCGATGGTGCCGAGGGCATTGATGTAGCGCTCGAGTTCGTGAATGACCCGTGCTGCAGCCTCTTCGATGCACTCCTTCATGATCTCGCGACCGTGTTTGGAGTTGGCCAGACCCGCGGCCAGAATCTCGCCCAACGGCGAGTTGGCGCGTAATTCCTTGAGCTTGTCTTTATTGAGCTGTTTGTCTTTGATCCAGACCCAGACTTGCCCGAGCAAGTGCTCCGGGGTCACGCGACTGGCACGCAGGGTCCACAGGCGCTCGGCGACGATCGCCATGGCCGCGATGGAACTCAGAATGATCGGCAGCATCATCCATCCGCCGGATTTGACCAATTCCCACACAGTGACAGCCCCCTCGAAAAAGTGCGCCACTCTACCATAGGGGGTGAGCACACCGAAGACCGGGATGTCGCATCTGGTCGGGCGCAGATCACCTCCACTTAATCTGCCGAGCGCCAGAAACGCTGCTCCTGGCGCATTGTCCAAGGCGCCTCGAAGCGCCCGAGCAACAGACGGATGGCGCCCTGCATGGCACTGTCATGAATGACAATGCCGCGTTTTTGATAGCGGGCGATGACCGTCGGATGCGGGTGGCCGAACGAATTGCCGTTACCTCGGGAAATCAGCACCGCTTTGGGTTGCAGCGCGATAAGCAACGCCGGCGAGGAGGAACTGCGGCTGCCGTGGTGCGGCGATTGCAACCATTCGGTGGGCACGGCGAGTGGGCTGTCAAGCAGCGCTCGTTCGGCGGCGGTGTCGATGTCGCCGGTCAGCAGCAGGCGTTCGCCGTTGGCTTCGACTTGCAGCACGCAGGACTTCTGATTGCTGTCCGTTGCCGAATGCCATTGCCAGAGCTCGAACCTGACCCCGTCCCACGTCCACTGCTTCCCGGTTTCGCAGGCCAGGGCGTCAAGCTCGCTCGGTAACGCCAAGGGGTCGCCGCTGATGACTTGCGTGACGGCAAGACCTTTGGCGACCGCACGGGCGCCCCCGGCATGATCGGCGTCGGCGTGACTGATCAGCATCATGTCGAGATTTTTCACACCCAATTTGCGCAGCGTCGGCAGAACCACCCGCTCACCGAGGTCAAAATCGCCGAAACGCGGCCCGGTGTCGTACAGCAGGGTGTGATGACGGGTCCTCACTAGAATCGCCAGCCCTTGGCCGACGTCCAGTTGCCAGACATCCGCGATGCCTTCATCCAGCAGCGGGCGCGGTGGGAAAACCAGCAATAACAGCAGCGGCCAGCCCAGCGGGCGCAGGGGTATGCCGCGAGGCATCAGCAGCAGGAAGGCGCCGAGGGTCGCCATCGCCCACAACCAGATCGGAATGGCTTCCGGCACCCAAGCCGGCATCTGTCCGGCCACCGCTTCGAGACCTGTGAACAGCCAGTCGATCAACCCGCCAGCCAGCCACAGCAGCCCTTCGCCGGCGTAGGGAATTGGCAACAACACGGTGCCCAGCAATGCCGGAGGAAGAATCACCAGACTGACCCAGGGCACCGCGATCAGATTGGCCAGAGGGCCACTGACGCTGATGGGCAAGCCGAGTATCAGCAGCAGCGGACACAGACCGATTGCGATCAGCCATTGCGCCCGGGTCCAGGTTTGCCACCATCGCCAGGGACCCAATCGCCCGCCAAAGGTGAAAATCAAAATCGCCACCGCGCCGAAGGACAGCCACAACCCCGGTTGCAGACTCGCCAGCGGATCCATCAGCAGCACGGCATTGAGCGCCAGCAGCAGCGGCCACCACGCGCCGAGATGACGAAAGCGCAGACGCCACAGCAGCACTAGGGCAATCATCACGCAGGCCCGCCGCACGGGTACGTCAAAACCGGCGAGCAATCCGTAACCCAGTCCGGCCGCAAATGCCAGCCCACACGCCCAAGGCAGCCACGGCAAGCGGCTGGGCCACAACCCATAGCGGGCCAGACTGGCGATCAGCAGGTAGACAACGCCCGCCAGCATGCCGACGTGCTGGCCGGAAATCACCAGCAGATGCACGGTGCCGGTGTCCTGCAATATCTGCCAATCCTCGCGAGCCAGCCCGCCGCCATCTCCCAACACCAGCGCCGCCAATGCTCCGTTCCGCCCTTGCGCGTCCACCGCTTGCAGGCGCTGTCGAATCCCGTCGCGCCAGGCCCATCGAGCTTCACTGATTCGCTGACCATCCTTGACGGTCCCGGTGGCGCCAATGCGTTGCGCGAGTAACCAGGCGTGGTAATCAAATGAATGCGGATTGAGCAAACCGGCCGGCCGCTTGAGTTTTACTGCCAGCCGCCAGCGTTCGCCACTGTTGACGGGTGGCCCGTCATACCAGGCGATACGCAGGCGCTGCGGCACCTGCGAGTGGCGTGAGCGGGCATCGGCGAACTCGAAACGTACGACGCCTTCACTGGTCTGCGGCAACCCGGTGACCCGACCTTCTACCCAGCGTGTTTCGCCATCAAGACTGATCGGAAGTTGATCATCCAGCGCCCACTGCGCGTTCGCGCAGGCCCAACTGAAGCCAAACGCGAAAAATGCACATGGATACGTCCTGAAAGGCAGCACCATCAAACCTGCCATCGGCAGCAGCGTGCAAAACCAGACCGGCGGTAATTCCGGTAAAAATCGCAGAGTCAGCAAACCTGACGCCAGCGCTATCATCCCTGTGCGCATACGCCCGTCCTTGAGAGCCCCTCCATTAGGGCCTCCATTAGGGATAGTCGGTGCATGGCACGTGCGTCGTTATTAATTGTCACAAAGTCTGAATGGGCGACTCCTAGAATCCAGACATACTTGCCGCCTTAACCGACCGAGAAGCCTTATGCCCCGGCGCTTATTTAAACGCTACATGCCAGACCCGACCAGCATCAAGGAACACAAATCCTTACGCTTTCTCGGCACGTTGCTGCACGACCCGAACCTTTGGCACCTCAACCGCCACTCTGTCGCCCGGGGCATGGCAGTGGGGTTGTTTGCCGCGTTCCTGCCGATTCCGTTGCAGATGCTGGTGGCCGCGGTACTGGCGATCATCGTGCGCGGCAATATGCCGATCGCGGTGAGTCTGGTCTGGCTGACCAATCCGATCACCATGCCAGCCGTGTTTTTCTGCACGTATCAGACCGGCGCCTGGCTGATGGATGTGCCTGCGCGCCATCTACCCGATGAGTTGACCTGGGAATGGATCAGCGGCCAGCTCTCGACCCTGTGGCAGCCGTTTTTGCTCGGATCGGTGGTCGTGGGGTTGGTACTGGGCGTATTGGCCTACTTTCTGGTGATGATGTATTGGCGTTGGTGGGTGAGCCGGCAATGGGCCAGGCGCAAGAAAAAAAGAATGCGCTGAATGCAAAAAGGCCTCCTGGACGGGAGGCCTTTTTTTGCTCGGCGCTTGATCAAACCTGGCTCAAGTCCGCATGCCCCGCCCGCTCACCAGCAGTCGTGCACAACCTATATACAAAGCCACGGTCGCGACCAGCATGAAGGTGATCGCCACACTGATCCGGATGTCCGAGACCCCGAGAATTCCGTAGCGAAACGCGTTGACCATATGCAATACCGGGTTCGCCAACGACACCGTTTGCCAGAACGGCGGCAGCAACGAGATCGAATAAAACACCCCGCCCAGATACGTCAACGGCGTCAGCACAAAGGTCGGAATGATCGAGATGTCATCAAAGTTGCGCGCAAACACTGCGTTGATGAATCCCAACAGCGAAAAGATCGTCGCCGTCAGTACCACCACCAGGATGGTCACGCCCAGGTGATGCACCTGCAGATCGGTGAAGAACAGCGAAAGCAGCGTCACAATGACCCCGACCATCAGGCCGCGCAGCACGCCGCCCAAGGTGTAACCGATCAAAATGGTGTGCGGCGAAACCGGCGACACCATCAACTCTTCGATGGAGCGCTGGAATTTGCTGCCGAAGAAACTGGAGACCACGTTGCCGTAGGAGTTGGTGATCACCGACATCATGATCAGGCCCGGCACGATGTATTCCATATAGGTGAAACCACCCATATCACCAATTTGCCGGCCAATCAGATTGCCGAAAATCACAAAGTACAGAACCATGGTGATCGCGGGTGGCAGCAGGGTCTGCGGCCAGATTCGGGTGAAGCGCTTCACTTCACGGTAGACGATGGTATTAAGGGCAACGAGGTTGGGTTGCAGCTCGGAACTCATACCGCCACCTTCGACAGATTTTTCTCCACCAGGGACACGAACAACTCCTCAAGGCGATTGGTTTTGTTACGCAAGCTCAACACTTCGATGTTCTGCTGCGCCAGCTGAGTGAACAGCGCGGTAATACCCATGGCCTTGTCGACCTGCACTTCCACGGTGTGGCTGTCCACAAGCCTGGTCGGATACCCGAGCAACTGCGGTGCTGCGCTCAGGGTGTTCTTGATGTCGAGCAAAAATGTCTCCACATGCAACTGGCCGAGCAGCTGTTTCATGCTGGTATTTTCGACAATGGTGCCGTGGTCGATGATGCCGATGTTGCGGCACAACTGCTCAGCCTCTTCCAGATAATGCGTGGTGAGGATGATGGTGATGCCTTTCTGGTTCAGCTCGGTGAGGAAGGTCCACATCGAACGCCGCAGCTCGATGTCCACGCCTGCAGTCGGTTCGTCGAGGATCAGCAGGCGCGGTTCATGAACCAGCGCACGGGCGATCATCAGTCGACGTTTCATGCCGCCGGACAGAGAACGCGAAGGCACATCGCGCTTGTCCCACAGGCCCAGTTGAGTCAGGTACTGCTCGGCACGTTCCTTGGCGATTTTCGGCGGGATGCCGTAATAACCGGCTTGAGTCACGACGATGTCGAAGGTCTTTTCGAACTGGTTGAAATTGAATTCCTGCGGCACCACGCCGATGGAGCGTTTGAGCTGCGCGGGATTCTTGTCCAGGTCGTGACCGAAAATATTCACCGTGCCGCTGGTCTTGTTCACCAGGGTCGAGAGAATGCCAATGGTGGTGGATTTGCCAGCGCCGTTCGGGCCAAGCAAAGCGAAAAAGTCACCTTCGGCGACGTCCAGATCGATACCACTCAATGCCTGGAAACCGTTGCCGTAGGTTTTGGTTAGCTGCCGGATGGACAGAGCGGAACTCATATCGGATTTACGCACCAAGAAGGGAAGAAAGGGATAAATAAGGGCGGGCGGCGAGCATTGCAACCGCAGCACATGAGCGCAATGGTGCGTGTCGCCGCCACACAAGTACAGTCAAGCGTGTCGATAGTGAGTATTAAGTCAACGCGGTCATGACGGCTTTCAGATACGCCGGACGCTGTTTCAGGCGGGCATACCAGGCCTCGAGATGAGGTTGCGGCGCGCGCTCGATCGGCATCTCGAACCAGGCATAAATGAAACTGCCAAGAGGAATGTCGCCCATGCCGATTTCAGCGCCCGACAGAAACGGCTGGGTCGCCAATGCCTGATCGGCCATCGACAGCAGACCGTCACATTCCTTGATCGCAGCGTTGATCGCCGGCCAGTCCTGCTGCTCTTGCGGTGTGCGCAAGACGCCCCAGAACACCGTTCGGAAAGGGCCGGCAAAACTCGACGTGGTCCAGTCCATCCACTTGTCGGCGGTGGCGCGGGCTTGCAAATTCTCCGGGTACCAGGCCGTGCCGCTGGCGTGCGACGCCATCAGGTAACGCACGATGGCATTGGATTCCCACAGCACAAAACCGTTGTCTTCGATGACCGGCACGCGCCCGTTGGGGTTCATCGCGCGGTACTCGGGCGTATCGACCACACCGAAGGCGCCGCCCGCATCAATGGCCTCATAGGCGAGCCCCAGCTCCTCGGCGGCCCACAACGGTTTTCTGACATTCGATGAATTCTTGCGACCCCAGATCTTCAGCATGACCGCCTCTTTATGGATGAATGCGCAGGCAGCATACGCCGGATCAGGCGTGACTCAAATCACTCTGCATGTCGCCCAGAAGCACCGGCAACTCGTCGTTGAACAGATGCGGATAGCACTTTTTCAGGTGCTCGAAAAAGAATGCTTCGGGTACGTCGGTGAACTGACCATGATCGATCAGGTATTCCATCAACTGCTCGCCGTCGCGGTTGAACGGATGAAAAACGCTGTCGTGAATGCCGTCGAATTCCAATGGCGCGACGTTGAACAGTTCACACAGCCCCTGATTGAACGCCGGCGTCGCCTTCACCCAACGATCGTTCAGGTAAAGCTCGGTATAACCGTGCATGGCAAACACGTCACTCTTGAGCAGTTCGAGCAAACGCGGGGTTGATAAATGATTGCGCACATCCGCCAGGCCAATCCGTGCAGGTATCCCGCAGTGCCGGGCCGCGCCTGCCAGCAAAGTCGCTTTCGGCACGCAGTAACTCTCCCCGGTCCCGAGCGCATAACTGCCACGCAAGGTGTCCGGGTCACGACTAAAGGTATAAGGGTTGTAACGCACCGCTTCGCGCACCGCGTAATAGAGGCTGATCGCCTGTTCGACAGGGTCGCGAACGTTGCCACGATGCTTTTCCGCGAACTCCACCACTGACGGGTGGTCACTATCGATGAAGCGGCCGGGGTTCAGATACTCGTGCATGCGTACGATCTCCTGGAGAAGCCCCGAGTCTAGCGGCAGGTTCAGCACAGAGATAACGACGTTTCAGCCAAACTTCAGCGCAGGGTGCTGGGTTTGTGAATGAAATTGTCAGTCATCAGTCCTACAAAATTCATCAAGGTTTTCCCACGATTTCTATCACCTGCTCTGACCACCCTGTTTTACGGATGCCGTCTAAGCTCTGAAGGCTGGTTTTGCTCTGATTCACGGAGGATTAAATATGCTGCTGTTGTGGATACTGGTTCTGGTTGTCGGAATAGCCTATTTGGCCCACCGCCGCATCGCCCCGCTGCCCGCCTTGTGCATCGTTGCGGTTTACCTGGTCGCCATGGGCGCTTTCAGCCATGCGCCGGGTTGGCTGCTGCTGATTTGCTGGATCCTGATCGCCGTTGTGGCAGCACCTTTATTGCTGCCTGATCTGCGCCGTAAATATTTCACTGCGCCGCTGTTCAACTGGTTCCAGAAAACCTTGCCGCCCATGTCGCAGACTGAACGCGATGCCATCGATGCCGGGACGGTGTGGTGGGACGGCGAATTGTTCAGCGGACGTCCGGACTGGGACAAACTGCTGTCCTACCCGAAAGTGCAGTTGACCGACGAAGAGCAGGCGTTCATCGACGGTCCTACTGAAGAGCTGTGCGCGATGGTCAGCGACTGGCAGATCGGCCAGGACATGGACCTGCCGGCCGAGGCCTGGACGCACATCAAGGACAACGGCTTTTTCGCGCTGATCATTCCCAAGGAATTCGGCGGCAAGGGTTTCTCCGCTTACGCCCACTCGCAAGTTGCGATGAAACTGGCGACCCGCAGCGGCGACCTGGCCTCGACCGTGATGGTACCCAACTCCCTTGGCCCGGCTGAATTGTTGCTGCATTACGGCACCGACGAGCAACGCAACCATTACCTGCCACGACTGGCGCGCGGCGACGACATTCCGTGCTTTGCCCTGACCGGCCCCCTGGCCGGCTCCGATGCCGGCGCAATGCCCGACACCGGGATCATTTGCAGAGGTCAGTGGGAGGGTGAAGAAACCCTCGGCCTGCGCCTCAACTGGGAAAAGCGCTACATCACACTCGGCCCTGTGGCCACCCTCCTCGGCCTGGCCTTCAAGGCCTACGACCCTGAGCACTTGCTGGGCGACAAGGAAGACCTCGGCATCAGCCTGGCATTGATCCCGACGGATACCGCCGGTGTTGAAATCGGTCGCCGACATCTGCCACTGGGCGCTGCATTCATGAACGGACCCAACTCCGGCAAGGACGTGTTCATCCCGCTGGACTACCTCATCGGCGGCCAGGAAATGCTCGGCAAAGGCTGGATGATGCTGATGAATTGCCTGTCTGTCGGGCGCTCGATTTCGTTGCCGGCAGTGGGTACGGGCGCAGCGAAGTTCACCAGTCTGGTAACCGGCCAGTACGCGCAAATTCGTGAGCAGTTCAACGTCCCGCTGTCGGCATTCGAAGGCATTCAGGAAGCCATGGCGCGTATCGGCGGCAACGCCTGGATGATGGACGCGGCGCGGATGCTGACCGCCAATGCGGTCGATCTCGGCGAGAAACCGTCGGTCTTGTCAGCGATCCTCAAGTACCACCTGACCGAACGCGGTCGTGAATGCATCAGCCACGCCATGGATG
>JALYPE010000602.1 GCA_030856525.1 Pseudomonadota bacterium
TGGTTTCCTGGAAGGAAGCCGCCGAGATGAACGATTCGGTGGACAACGACGCCTTGGTGATACCCAACAGCACGCGAGTGAACTTGGAAACGAATTTCTCGTCGCCGGCCAGACGCTCGTTCTCTACCAGTACGTGAGTCAACTCCATCTGGTCGCCCTTGATGAAAGTCGAGTCGCCGGACTCGGCGATTTCAACTTTACGCAGCATCTGACGCAGGATGGTCTCGATGTGCTTGTCGTTGATTTTCACGCCTTGGAGACGATAAACGTCCTGGATCTCGTTCACGATGTACTTGGCCAGCGCACTCACACCCAACAGACGCAGGATGTCGTGTGGATCGCTCGGACCGTCGGAGATAACTTCGCCGCGGTTTACCTGTTCGCCTTCGAAGACGTTCAGGTGACGCCACTTCGGAATCAGCTCTTCGTACGGATCAGTACCGTCGTTCGGAGTGATAACCAGACGGCGCTTGCCTTTGGTCTCTTTACCGAACGCGATGGTGCCGCTGACTTCAGCCAGAATCGAGGCTTCTTTCGGACGACGTGCTTCGAACAAGTCGGCAACACGTGGCAGACCACCGGTGATGTCACGGGTCTTCGAAGTCTCTTGCGGGATACGAGCGATAACATCACCGATCGCAATCTTCGCGCCGTCCGCTACACCAACCAGGGCATTAGCAGGCAGGAAGTACTGAGCAATTACGTCAGTACCCGGCAGCAAGAGATCCTTGCCATTGTCATCAACCATCTTCACAGCAGGACGGATATCTTTACCGGCAGCTGGACGGTCTTTGGCGTCGAGTACTTCAATGTTGGTCATACCGGTCAATTCGTCAGTCTGACGCTTGATCGTGATGCCTTCTTCCATGCCCACGTAGGTCACGGTACCTTTCATTTCGGTAACGATTGGGTGAGTGTGCGGATCCCACTTGGCCACGATTGCGCCAGCGTCGACCTTGTCACCTTCCTTAACCGAAATCACAGCACCGTACGGCAACTTGTAACGCTCACGCTCACGACCGAAGTCATCAGCGATTGCAAGCTCACCGGACCGGGACACAGCAACCAGGCAACCATCCACTCGCTCAACGTGCTTCAGGTTATGCAGACGGACGGTACCGCCATTCTTCACCTGAACGCTGTCGGCTGCGGAGGTCCGGCTTGCCGCACCACCGATGTGGAACGTACGCATGGTCAGCTGGGTACCCGGCTCACCGATGGACTGGGCAGCGATAACGCCGACCGCTTCACCGATGTTCACCTGGTGACCACGAGCCAGGTCACGGCCGTAGCACTTGGCGCAGATGCCGTAGCGGGTTTCGCAGCTGATCGGCGAACGCACGATCACTTCGTCGATGCTGTTCAGCTCGATGAACTCGACCCACTTCTCGTCTACCAGCGTGCCGCCAGGAACGATAACTTCTTCGGTACCCGGCTTGAACACGTCACGAGCAATGACACGACCCAATACGCGCTCACCCAACGGCTCAACAACGTCACCGCCTTCAATGTGCGGAGTCATTACCAGGCCATGTTCGGTGCCGCAATCGATCTCGGTCACGACCAGATCCTGCGCCACGTCTACCAGACGACGCGTCAGGTAACCGGAGTTCGCAGTTTTCAACGCGGTGTCCGCCAAACCTTTACGAGCACCGTGAGTGGAGATGAAGTACTGAAGTACGCTCAAACCTTCACGGAAGTTCGCAGTAATCGGCGTTTCGATGATGGAACCGTCCGGCTTGGCCATCAGGCCACGCATACCGGCGAGCTGACGGATCTGCGCAGCAGAACCCCGTGCGCCCGAGTCGGCCATCATGTACATCGAGTTAAAGGACTCCTGGTCGACTTCGACGCCATGACGGTCGATGACTTTCTCTTTCGAGAGGTTGGCCATCATCGCCTTGGAAACTTCGTCGTTCGCCTTGGACCAAAGGTCGATCACTTTGTTGTACTTCTCGCCCTGGGTTACCAGGCCTGAGGCGTACTGACTTTCGATCTCTTTCACTTCATCAGTTGCAGCATTGATGATGCGGGCTTTCTCGTCCGGGATAACGAAGTCGTTAACACCGATGGAAACGCCGGAAATGGTCGAATAAGCAAAACCGGTGTACATCAACTGGTCAGCGAAGATGACGGTCTCTTTCAAACCAACCACGCGGTAGCACTGGTTGATCAGCTTGGAGATCGCCTTTTTCTTCATCGGCTGGTTGACGACGTCGTACGACAGGCCAGGTGGAACAACCTGGAACAACAGCGCACGACCGACGGTTGTGTCGACGATACGGGTGTTCTTGACGCTGCCACCGTCACGATCGTTTACGGTTTCGTGGATGTGGACTTTGACCTTGGCGTGCAGTGCGGCTTCGCCGGCACGGAACACACGGTCAACTTCCTGCAGATCCGCGAACACACGACCTTCGCCCTTGGCGTTGATCGCTTCACGAGTCATGTAGTACAGACCCAATACAACGTCCTGCGAAGGAACGATGATTGGCTCACCGTTGGCTGGCGACAGAATGTTGTTGGTCGACATCATCAACGCACGCGCTTCCAACTGGGCTTCCAGTGTCAGCGGTACGTGCACGGCCATTTGGTCGCCGTCGAAGTCGGCGTTGTACGCAGCACAGACCAGAGGGTGCAGCTGGATAGCCTTGCCTTCGATCAATACTGGTTCAAACGCCTGGATACCCAGACGGTGAAGGGTCGGTGCACGGTTGAGAAGAACCGGGTGTTCGCGAATGACTTCAGCGAGAACGTCCCAGACTTCCGGCAGCTCGCGCTCGACCATCTTCTTGGCAGCTTTGATGGTGGTCGCAAGACCACGCATTTCCAGCTTGCCGAAAATGAACGGTTTGAACAGCTCGAGGGCCATTTTCTTCGGCAGACCGCACTGATTGCGCTTCAACTCAGGCCCGATGACGATGACGGAAC
>JALYPE010000246.1 GCA_030856525.1 Pseudomonadota bacterium
GGCAAGAATGCCGTGCTCAATGAGCGCGACAATCTCGGGGGTGCGTTCAACTGTGGCGCAATATGCGATCGTCCCGACGCCGTTGAACTCGACCCGCCAGCGTGAATTACGCTCGCCCGGCATGGTGACGTACAGTTTTGGGTCGAACAGAGGGACGAAAGCACCTCGCACGGGCGAATGCTGGCGCAGCTCTTCACTAGTGAAAGCCTCACGTAAAAAGCAGGCTTTGCGGATGTAGATTCCGTTGGGGGCTCGTTCCAGCTCGGCTTCCAGGCTCGCTGCAGGGATTCGCGGCAGAGCCTGGGCCAGAATGGCGAGGTTGATACCTTCATGCTTGAGCGCGAATAACAGATGCCCCAGCAGATCGTCCGGGGCCGGCACAATATTGGATGGCACAGCCAGTGTTTCCCCGATCCGCTTGATGCGGGTAACCGGCTGAACCTTTGCTGGCCGGGACAAGGGGAAAGCTGAAAGCCGCAGCGATTCCAGTAGCCAGGCATATCCAGCTGATTTCATGGCGCAAATCCTTAATTTTGTGCTGTTGCCGCGCAACTTTCTTCAGCGCGCCAGGAAAATCTTGATTCCATGGGATTATCCTGATTTTTTCTTGACTGGCTATGGCGGATTTCTAACGCGTTGAGATTTTTTTGACGCCTCTCAATTAAACATCAATAGCTGAACATATACGCTTCAGGCATTGCAGGTAACCCAGAACACCACACACCGCTTCCTGCTCGGCAATATCCAGGCTCTCAGGGTTGTCGCTCAGCCACGCTCGAAAATGCCGCGAACCAGCGCTGGCACGCTTGTCGCCGCGCGCAACACATTAATGCCTCGCGCCGTATCACCCCAATGCGAAAGTCTCGACGCAAACAACTCATTGCCTTGCGTCAGGTACGCAACTTTGATCGCGTGAATGGGCAAGACAATCAAGGTCCACAGGCTGCCAATGCCCCGTCTGATTGTGGTTTTGATGGTGACCAGCGAGCTCGTCGGTTCAATGTTGCTCATCACCGATTTCCGCTCCATGGGATGGCTGGGTGCCGGGGCACTGGGCGTGTTCACCTTGCCCGGCATCTCGCTGGGCCACGCTTTCTGGAGATACCCGCCACCAAAGAAAATGGGAGAGTTTTAAGTAGCTTTGGAGCATCTCGCCGTCATCGGCGGTTTGATGGGCGCAGCCATTCTGACCACTCGCCAGGCGCAACGCTAATCGCACGTTGCACCCATTCCACAGCGCACAGACCTTTGGGTCACGATGGTTAATTCGAGTTATTCGAAAATACATTTCTAATCTGCGCGAATTGTTCGAAAGGTGGTGCGCCCTTAGCATCCCGTCAACTTAATCGTGTGGAGCTGAACAATCATGTCGGATTTTCGTTCGCGCACTAATGACGATAAAAACCAGTGTGAAACTGTGGGGCCTATCATGCAATCCGACGATCAACAGGGTTTTAACAGGCGAACATTGTTGAAAAGCAGTCTCGTCGGCGCTGCAGTATTGGCCTCGGCAGGAACGCCACTGTCTTTATTCGCCGACACCGCATTTAAAGAAGATATACGGCCATTCAAGGTTGAATGGCCGAGTTCAAAACTGGCAAGCGTTCTGGGCAAAGTCAGGACTTTCGAGTTCCCCGTCGAGCCCGAGAGCACCGGTTGGCGTTACGGCTGTGATCCGGTTTTCCTGAAGGCACTGTGCGATTACTGGGTCAATGGTTATGACGCGCAGAAGGCGGTCGATGAGCTGAACCGTTACCCACAATTCGTGACCAGAATCGAAGACCTGGACGTTCATTTTCTCCACATCGTGGGTGAAGCCCGTGGCAAGCGACCGCTGCTCATGGTTCATGGCTGGCCAGGGTCAGTGTTCGAATTCTGGCAAGTGGCCGAGCGCCTGGCCTTCCCGTCGAGATTCGGCAACAGCAGTGCCGATGCCTTTGATGTGGTCATTCCTTCGCTACCTGGCTTCGGTTCCAGCGGCAAGCCCCGGCAACCGGTCGGCGCCCGCACAACCGCGAGGCTCTTCGACACACTGATGCGTGAAAGGCTCGGCTATAAAACCTATATGGCGCAAGGCGGCGACTGGGGGGCTGGCGTCGTCGGCTGGCTCGGCCTGGACCATGCCGCATCGCTTAAAGCCATGCATTTGAATTTGCTGATCGTGTCACCCGAATCCGCGCCAGGCGACGTAGAAGAACAACACTATGCATCCTCACACGCCGAGCATGAATCTCGCCTGGGTGCCTATTATCAACTGCAATCCACCAAACCTCATTCGCTGGCTTACGCGATGGCAAACAATCCTGTGAGACAGGCGGCGTGGCTGCTGGAACGGTTTCATGACTGGTCGGATTT